>NZ_JABXEM010000097.1:0-36060 GCF_013372595.1 Myxococcus sp. AM011 | reverse complement strand
CCACCAGCCCCACCACCCGACTGTCCGGGTCCGCCAGATGGCGACTCGCGATGGCGGACGCCGCCCCCGTGCGCAACGCCGTGGCCAACACCCCGTCCACCACCGCCATCAGATGCCCCGTCTCACAGTCATAGACACTGTTGGTCGCGATGATGGTGGGAACCCCATAGCGCCTGGGATTCAGCGGATTGTAGCCCACCACTTTGATTGTAATTGTTTCACCCTGACGCATCACCGGCATCCATTCCAGCACGCCTGTCCGAGCATTGCGCAGCGTGAAACCGTCCCGCTGCCGCAGCTCCGTCCTCGACGCGTCGAACGCGCGGAAGGCGCCCTCCACCGCCTCGATGACCTGGTCCATCAGGGCATCGATTCCCACCTCATGCACGAGCTTGCGCAGGTCCGCCTGGGTGACGAGAAGTGTCTTCACGGGCGCTCCCCTCGGGTGGAGTTGCGCGCACTCTGCATCATGCCGCGAGGCCTGTGAAGACAATCAAAACAAACAGACACACCATTACCAGACCAGAAGAATAATCACCCCTGATTGCCCATGACCACACTTGCCGACATTGCACGATTTACAGGAACTCAGCGCAAGCCCTATCATCCGGCGCCGTGAGCACACGAACGGACACCTCGGAGCTGTCGTGGGGTTGGGTTCGCAATCCCCGATTCGACCTTCTCTTCATCGTGGGGACCGCGTTGCTGGGAGTTGTCTTCGCCCTGGCCGCGCTGGCGAAGCCCTCGTTATTCCCGCTGCTGCTGACCATCGACGTGTGGCTGCTCGGCTACCACCACGTGGTGTCGACCTTCACGCGCCTGGGCTTCGACGGGGAGAGCCGGCAGCAGCACCGCTTCCACATCTGGGTGCTGCCGCTCATCGTCTTCAGCGGGACGTTCGCCGTGTACCAGCTCGCCGGCGTCTGGCCGCTGATGAGCATCTACTTCTACTGGCAGGGGTGGCACTACCTGCGGCAGAGCTACGGCGTCAGCCGCATCATGGACCGGGCCTCGCGCAGGCCGCCGTCGGACAACCCCGCCACGGTGTGGATGCTGTACCTGTTACCCCTGGCGGGACTGCTGCACCGCTCCGCGCAGGGCTCCACCACCTTCCTCAAGCTGGACGTGCGCATGCTGCCGGTGCCCCAGGAGGTGGCGTGGGTGGCCGCGGCCAGCGCGCTGGTGGCGGTGGCGGCCTGGGCGGTGTTCCAGGCACGGGCGCTGCGCTCCGGCTCCGGCAGCCCCGCGCAGACGCTCTACCTGGCGACGCACGCGGGCATGTTCACCCTGGGCTACTTCGTCATCCCCAGCCTGGAGACGGGCTGGCTGGGGCTCAACGTGTGGCACAACGCGCAGTACATCCTCATCGTCTGGCTGTTCCACAACCGCCGCTTCGCGGACAAGGTGAGCCCGGCGCACCGGTTCCTCTCCACGCTCAGCCAGAGCCGGTGGATGGTGCACTACCTGGTGGTCTGCATCGCCATCTCCGCGCTGCTCTACACCTTCATCCTCAAGGGACTCGGGTGGATTCCGGCGGCCAGCCTGCTCATCGTCCAGACGCTCAACTTCCACCACTACATCGTCGACAGCCTCATCTGGAAGGTGAGGCAGCCGGCGGTGCGGCGCAACCTGGGGCTCGCGGCGTGAGCCCCCCGTCACGAGGGAGGAGCGCTCCCCCGATTGACGGACGGCACGACGGCCGGACGACTTCGCCCGGCCGCCGGTGCGAGGCTCAGGAGCGCACGCGCAGCACGGAGCGACCGCCGTAGCGGGCGGACTTGCCCAGCTCCTGCTCGATGCGGATGAGCTGGTTGTACTTGGCGGTGCGGTCCGCGCGGGACAGCGAGCCCGTCTTGATTTGACCGCAGTTGGTGGCGACGGCCAGGTCCGCGATGGTGGCGTCCTCCGTCTCGCCGGAGCGGTGGGACATCACGGCGGTGTAGCCGGCCTTGTGCGCCATCTCCACGGCGGCCATGACCTCCGACAGCGTCCCAATCTGGTTGACCTTCACCAGGATGGAGTTCGCGATGCCGTTCTTGATGCCGTCGGCCAGCCGCGTCACGTTGGTGACGAAGAGGTCGTCGCCGACAATCTGGACCTTCTTGCCGATGCGGTCCGTGAGCAGCTTCCAGCCGGCCATGTCGTCCTCGGCCAGGCCGTCCTCGATGGAGACGATGGGGTACTTCGCCGCCAGCCCCTCCAGGTACTTCACGTGGTCCTCGACGGAGCGCTTCTTGCCTTCGCCCTCGTAGTCGTAGACGCCGTCCTTGAAGAACTCGCTGGCGGCGCAGTCCAGCGCCAGGGCGATGTCCTCATTGGGGCGGTAGCCGGCCTTCTCGATGGACTTCATGATGAAGTCGAGCGCTTCCTCGGCGTTCTTGAGGTTCGGCGCGAAGCCGCCCTCGTCGCCCACGTTGGTGCCGTGGCCAGCCTCGGACAGGCCCTTCTTCAGGGTGTGGAAGACCTCGGCGCCCATGCGCACCGCCTCGGAGAGCGACCTGGCTCCCACGGGCATGATCATGAACTCCTGGAAGTCGATGGGGTTGTCCGCGTGCGCGCCGCCGTTGATGATGTTCATCATCGGCACGGGCAGCAGGTTGGCGGAGACGCCTCCCACGTAGCGGTAGAGCGGCAGCCCGCGCGCGGCGGCGGCGGCCTTCGCCACGGCCAGCGACACGCCGAGGATGGCATTGGCGCCGAGCTTCTTCTTGTTCGGCGTGCCGTCGAGGGCAATCATCGTCTGGTCGATTTGGAGCTGCGCCTCCGCGTCCATTCCACGGACCGCGTTGAACAGCTCGTTGTTCACCGCGGCGACGGCCTTCAGCACGCCCTTGCCGAGGTAGCGGCTCTTGTCGCCGTCCCTCAGCTCCACGGCCTCGTGAGTGCCCACGGAGGCACCGGAGGGGACCGCGGCGCGACCGCGAATGCCGTTCTCGAGGATGACATCGACTTCGACAGTGGGATTGCCGCGACTGTCCAGAATCTCACGGCCTACGACACCGACGATTGTAGTCATCGCGCCTTCGTAGCGAAGCGGTCCCAGTGCGTCAAGACGCGAGTCCCCGAGTGTCCGCCTCACGCGCTCCGGGCCTCCCGCTCCACGCGGTACTGCTCGATGGTGAGGTTGCGCACCCGCGAGCGGCGCCCCTCCTCGTTGTGGACGTAGCCCACGCTGGCCACGTACGGCTCGATGACGCGAATCTTCTGCAGCGGCGTCACGATGAGCAGTTGCAGGTCCAGCCGGCGGAACAACTCCAGCCCGTAGGCCGCGGACTCGTCCGAGCCCCGGCCGAAGGCCTCGTCGATGACCACGAAGCGGAACGAGCGCGAGCGCGTCTCGCCCCACTGCAGGCCGAACTGGTAGGCCAGACTCGCGGCCAGCACCGTGTACGCGAGCTTCTCCTTCTGTCCGCCCGACTTGCCGCCCGAGTCCGCGTAGTGCTCGTGCTCCTGGTCATCCACGCGCCAGCGCTCCGAGGCGGAGAAGCTGAACCAGTTGCGCACGTCCGTCACCCGCTCGGTCCACTTCGCATCCGCCTCGGCCTCGCCCACGCGTCCCCGGAAGCGTTCGATGATGCGCTTCACCTCCAGGAACTTCTGTTCGGAGTACGCGTCATCCGAGCCCGAGCCCGAAAGAGTGCCCTCCGTGCAGGCGCGCAGGTCCTGCTGGAACTCGCGGATGTCGGCGTCCGCCGTCGGCACCAGCTCCAGGACGATGTAACGGTCCGGGTTGTAGTCGATGGCCCGGAGCGAGCGGTTGATGGTGTCCACGCGCTCGCGAATGCCGTGGCGCTCCCGGTGGAGCTGCGCCTGGAAGTTGGCCACCTCACGGATGGTGTTCTCGTTCAGGAGGCTCTTGAAGCGCGCCTCGAAGCGAGGCAGGTCATCCGCGCGCAGCGAGGCGAGCAGCGCCACGTATTCCGCCGCCGCCTCCAGGCTCGCCGCCAGCTCCTGGGTCTCCAATGGGAACTCGGTGCGATAGGCCTGCATCGCGGAGAGGACGGCATCACGCACCCGCTCCTGCTTGCGCGCCTCGCTGTCGATGCGTGACTGGAGCCGCTCGCGCACCTGTCGCTCCCGCTCGTCGCACGCATCGGCTTCGAGCGCCGCCCCGCCCAGCCCTTCCGCGCAGAGCATGGCCACGCGCGGGTAGCTGGCCTTGAGGGCCTCGGGCGTCTCGCCCACCGTGCGCTGGCACGCCGCGAGCGTCCGCCGTGTCGCGTCTTCCTTCTCCTCCAGGCGCCCCAGGCGCTTCTCCACTGTCTTCAACGCCTGCTCCGTCGCGGCCAGCTCCTTCTCGACGGCGTCCAGCTCCCGCTCGAAGCCCCTGAGCACATCGGACTCGCTCTCCAGGGTCTTGAGCCGCTCCTCCCTCCGCTGGATGTCGCTGGCGACCAGGCGCCAATCCAGCTCACGGAACGTGTCGAAGACCGCGAGCTGACCGAGTTGTTCCCCCCGAGTCAGTAGGAGTGCGCAGCGCTGTTCGAGCACCTCCCACTTGGCGGTGGCCGCCTGGATTCGCGCCTCCAGGGCCCGCGCCTCCGACTCCAGCGCCTGACGCTTGGTGTCGTTCGTCCAGCCCAGCACCCACTGAGAGCGGTCATCGATGCGGCGCCGGTCATCCTTCAGGTGCCGCTCCCCACCCGACTTCACCTGCCCCGAGCGGGAGAGCGCCTGACGCGAGCGCGTGAACTGCTCCGTCGTTTCGCAGCACGTGTAGTCGAACTGTCGGGTGAGCTGCGCCTCCAGCCACGGCGCCATGCCGGAGCCCGGCTTGAGGGCCAGCTTCTGCGGGAGGGACTCGGCTCGCGCCGGAGGAACCCGCGACAGGGCCTCTTCCCGGACGCGGTAGTAGACGAGCCGCTCGTTCAGATGGGTGCGGTCCACCCACTGGCTCACCCGCGCGTACTCGGCATCCGGCACCAGCAGGGAGACGCCCAGCGAGTACAGCACGCGCTCGATGGCGCCCGTCCAGTCGCGCTCCTCGTCGCGGATTCGCAGCAGCTCTCCGGCGAAGGGCAGCACGTCCTCGGACAGCTTCAGGTCCGCGCACAGCCGGGCCCGGAGGTGGAGGAAGCGCGCCGGGATGTTGGAGCGCTGACGACGGAGCGCCTCCAACTCGACGGCCACCGCCTCATGCGCCTTCTTCAAATCTCGCAGCTCCATGACGACTTCCGTGCGGGTGTCCTGGACCTCCGCCAGCTCGCTGGCCGTCACCTCCCGCTGGAGCTGGACGGTGCGCGCGTTGGAGAGGAAGACCTCCAGCTCCGTCGCGGCCGGCAACCCCACCGCCTGCGCCATCCGCGCGTAGCGGTCCGCCTTCCGCAAGCGCTCCTCCCGCTCATGTCTGCGCTGGACCAGCTCCGCCTTCTCGGTCTCCAGGCGGTCTCCCCCGTTGGCGGAGATGGACTGACGCAGCCTGTCCCGATCCGCGCCCTGTCGCTCGCGTTGCTCCCGCACCTGCTCCGCCTCCAGGCGCACCTGTTCGCGCTCCGCCTCCAGTCCCGCCAGCCGCGCCTCGAACAGCCGCGCCTTCTGCTCGGAGAACCAGGGCCGAAGGGCGTCGCGGCAGCTTCGCAGTGCGTCAAGCTCCGTGGACAGGGCGGTGAAGCGTTCGTGGTCCGCCACCAGCGGCTCCAGCCGGCCTACCTGCCGCTTCGCCTTGAGCACCGCCTCGTGCGCGCGGTGGAGGTCATCGAAGTGCCCCATCAGCGCCGCCAGCCGCGTCTCCACGTCGAAGGGAGGCAGCATGTGCTGGCGCACGAAGTCCGTCAGGTTGCCCACGGACTTCATCGACACCGTCTGGAGGAACAGGTCCAACGCCTGCTCGTTCTCCAACCCGAAGCGTCGCCGGAAGGCCGCCTGATACGGAGGAAACGTCTCGTGCACCTCGCGCGAGAGGTCCTTGAGGCGCTTCTTCAGCGCATTGAAGTCCGAGCCACACCGCGAGAAGTGCTCGGCGATGGAGAGCTTGCCATCCGCGACCACATACAAACGCGCGGGCTGCCCCTCCGGCTCGCGCATCCACATGACCTGGACGAGCGTGACGTCCTGGCCGTAGCCCTCGTTGTGGAAGTGGGCGAGCAGCACGGAGTACGTGGGCGCGTCCCGGAGGAAGACGGGTTTGGACCCCTGCCCTCCTTCACCCCGCTCGGACTTGTACTGGCCTCGCACATAGGAGCGCAGGGAGCGCTCCCGAGCCTCCGCGCCCGCCGCCTTGTTGTAGGCGAGCTTCTGGGGCGGGACGAACAGCGTCACCAGCCCGTCCACCAGCGTCGACTTGCCCGAGCCGATATCCCCGGTGAGCAGCCCGCTCTCGCCCTGGAGCTCCAGGTGCCACGCGCGCTGATGGAAGGTGCCCCAGTTGTAGACCTCGAACCGGTGCAGCCGGAACCCCGCGCGCCCGTTGGGGGCATTGAAATCCAAGAGGTCCGCCTGCGTGAGTGGACGCACCGTGCTCATTCCCCACCTCCTTGTTGCTTCTCGACGAGTTGGGCGCGGTACGCCGCGAGCCGCTGCTCGAAGCCCTCCAACCACTGCGCATCGACGAACGCCTTGAGGATGCGGCGGACCTCGAACGTGTCCTCTTCCTCCCCGAGCCTCCGGAGGAAACCCATCTCCACCGCCCGCTCGATGTCTTGATTCACTCGCTCCACCCATCGGACCTCGTTGGTGCCATCCGGAAGGAACAGCTTCACCAGTTCCTGAAGCTCATGGCGACGGAGCACCAGCCGACTCCCACCGGCCGCGGCATCCGCGTCCGCCAGCTTCTTGCGCAGCAGCGCGAGCAACAGGCTCAGGCCATATCCCAGCTGTCTGCGCGCGATGAGCCGTGGCAGCTCGGCGCCCCCCTCTCCTTCCGAGCGCTGTTTCAGGAACGCGTGTCCCTCCGACTCATCGAGCATCAGTCGAAGCCCGAGCACGGACACCTGGTCCCGCACCCGGGCCTGCAACTGGAGCAGGGTCTGCCACAGCGCGGAGCTCTCCTCGCGGTAGACAACGCCTTTCAAGAGGGAGACCACGACGAGGGACAGGGCATCGGGACCTTCGGAGGGACGCGGAGCGGAGGTCGTCATCGGAGGAAGAGCACCAGGGGAAGAGTGGCGCGGCGGGGATGACCGCTCGCATCGGTCCAGAAGAGTTCTTGCGTGCGGGCCTCGTCGACCGAGGAGCGTCTGTCTTCAGAGGCGAGGCTCAGGTAGACGACCAGCTCCGCGAGTCCGTGCTCCAAGGGATGCTCCCGCACCAGCTCCGCCAGGGAGATCTGCTCGCGCGACAGGAGGGCCTCGCGAACGTGCGTCTTCAGCCTCGCCTTGTCGATGAACGCGAGGTTGAAGAGGGCCTCGGAGGGCACGTCTTCGGTGGCCTCCAGCACCTCCTCGTCCGCCATCCGGGCGCGCGCGGGCGGTGAGTACATGGGACGCTCCAGCGGAAGCTCCAGCGTGGGCGCCAATTCGTCCAGCGACATGAGCGGCGCGGTGGGAGGCCGCGCGCGCACGGCGAGGGCATGTTTCTCGATGCCGCGCAGCACCTGGAGGATGCGGCGGTTCTCCAACCAGACGCGGTCATCCAGGAAGCGTCGAAGCTGACCGGACAGCCTCGCCACGGTGCGCTGGGTGTGCTCGCCCGCCTCCAACCAGTCGAAGTGGATGCGTGGCAGACGCGAGTCAGGCTGCAGCGATTGAATCGCCGGATGAGCCAGGACGCGCTCCAGGTTCCGGGTGAGGGCCTCCTTGCGCTCGGGAGACATGAGGAAGTCCCAGAAGGCGCGGAAGCTTCGCCCCTGGTCCGAACCGTTGATGGCGTCCCGCTCTCCCAGCACCGTCTCCAGGAGCTCGCCGCGAGTGCCCTCCCACGTCGCGATGCGCTCGCGCACCCGTCGGTCGAGGGCATGGAAGCCGTCTTCCAGCGCCCTGAAGTCCGACAGCAGGCCGCGCGCGGTATCGGACATCTGCTGGAAGCGGTCCTTGAGGGCGGACTCGTCCATCAGGTCCAGGTGGCCCGCGCGCACCCGGGCAATCTCCGCTTCCACCTCCGCCTTGCGGCGCTCCAGCTCCACCAGCCGCGCATCGGGGTTGTGCTCGGTGCCCTCGGCCATCTCCTGGAGAAGGTGGAAGACGGTGAGCATTCGGGACTCGGTGCCTACGAAAGGTTGCTCGGTGAGCTGGCCCAGCCAGCGGATGGCGCGCTCCGCCGCGGGCGTCAGGTCGAAGTGCGGCTCATCCGTGCCGGGCGGGTAGAACTTGCGCAACCAGCCCGCGCTGTCAGCGGACCACTCGTCGAGATACGCCCCGGCGCCGCGAGGAAACGCCGCCTCTCCGCGCCGCTCTCGCAGGGCATGCAGGTGGTCCTCCAGGCGCAGCACCAGCTCCCGCTGGGGGATGGCGCGGGCGTTGGATGCGACGAAGACGCGGTGCAGGAAGCTGACGATGAGGGGCGCGTGGTCCGCGACGAGCAGCCGCCATGCGGGATGCTTCAGTCGCAGGGTTTCGAGCGTCGCGAAGTCCATGACGCATCACCCTTACACCGCGCCTCTGACATGCCTGGGTGACCTCAGGGAGTGGCTGATTTGATGAAAAGTGAGCGCCCTGCCTGGTTGGTTGCCCGCCATGGGCGGCGTCCCCCAAGATGCCCTCCATGAACGAATTCATGCGGGCAGGACTGGTGCTGAGCGCGCTGCTGTGGAGCGGCTGTGGCTCGGACGATGACGACGAAGGCGCCTGCGTCCAGGTGGCGGTGTTCGCCCGGTCCGCGACGGGAAGCTGCACCTCCTACCCCTCCACGTGCGACGTGCCCAAAGGCTACGTGGAGTGCTGCGGCGGATTCCTCGGCGGCTGCTCCGATTCCGAGGCCCGATGCGTGGATGACACCACGGACTCCTGCTCACCCGCTTCGGGCGGCGCGGACTGTCCGGGCATCTGCCAATAGATTTCGAAACAAGATGAGAGCCGTGTCGGCGCGCCTGGGCATGGCGGCCACGGAACCGTAGGAGGGAGCCCCTGTCCGCTCGCTCCCGGGGGGCGGCTACACGTCCGGCTTGGACGGGTCCTTCCCCTTCTGCTTGTCGTTCTTCCAGCCCCAGCTGGAGCTCCACATCCCAGGCCCCGTGAAGAGCACCGTGACGAGCGTCATCACCGCGGCGCCAATGAGAATCTCCCAGAACATGTCCACGCCTCCTCCGACAGAATCAGCACCCGCGGTGCCCGCCACGCATCCCCGAGGAAAGGCGTAACCGGCCGCCCCTGGGACTTCCACCGCCCGCTCCCTCGTGGCCTCGCCGAGAGGTCGCCCCCAGGACAATGCCGGGCGTGCGTCAACGGCGCGGGACCCTACCAGCTCATTCCCCGAGTGCAATCGAGGACGGCGGCGGCCCCAGGCACGGCCGCTCCCCCTCGCGGTGGTACTCTGCCCGCCGAATGCATCCGCTCCCCATCCGTGGCCCGCACCGCTCGGCCGTCGTCGGCGCTTCCGTCTCTTCCCTTCGCCGCGCCCCGGTGGTCTTGGGATTGCTGCTCGGCCTGTTCGGCTGTGAGGGACGTGCCCCTCCGGAGAACCCAGGCCCCGCACCCCAGTGCCCCTATGGAGATTGCGGCGGTGGCGAGCCGCTGCGGCCCGAGGGCAGCGTGCGCATCGCCGCGTTCAACGTGCACCGGCTCTTCGACACCGTCTGCGACTCCGGCAAGTGCGGCGGCTCCGAGTACGAGGCGCTTCCCACCCAGGCCGAGTTCGACGCCCAGGTGGGTCGACTGGCCACCTCCATCAGCACGCTCGACGCGGACGTGGTGATGCTCGCGGAGGTGGAGACCCAGGTGGGACTCGATGCGCTCCAGGCGCGGCTGCCGGAGTTCCCTCACGCCATCCTGGGTGAGACGGGGGGCACGGCGTCCGTGGACGTGGCGGTGCTGTCCGCCTTCCCCATCACCTCCGTGGGCAGCCATCGCGACCGCGTCCTGACCCGGCCGGATGGCTCGACGACGCGCTTCTCGCGCGAGCTCTTGGAGGTGCACCTGGACGTGCGGGGCAAGGAGGTCATCGTCTTCGCCGCGCACTTCCGCTCGAAGGTGGATGACGACCCGGGCCGCCGGTACGCGGAAGCCGATACGACTCGGGTCGTCGTCTCGCAGGCCGCCGCGCGCGCACCGAAGGCGCTGGTGGTGCTGGGCGGAGACCTCAACGACGTGCCCGGCTCCGCGCCCATCAACGCCCTGGAGCGCGACGCGGCCCTGCTGCGCGTGGCGAAGGACAGGCCGGATGACCAGACCTGGACCTATATGTACTCCGGGCAGAAGCAGGCCATCGACCACCTGTTCGTCGCGAACGCCGCCAGCGGCACCTATGTGCCGGGCACGTTCCGCGCGGCCCGTGAAGGAAGTCGTGGGTTCGGCGGCTCGGACCACGCCGCCGTGGTGGCCGACTTCCTTCCCTCGCCTTGAAGCCAGACGTCAGCTCGCGGCGGGCACGGCCTGGATGTCCAGTTCGACATCCACCTTCTCGCCGACGAGCCACCCGCCGTTGTCGAGCGTCTTGTTCCAACGGATGCCGTAGTCGGAGCGGTTGATGGTGCCCTTGGCCGTGTAGATGAGCCGCGTGCTGCCCCACGGGTCCTTCGACGTGGCGGTGTGGCGCGCCTCGAACACGACGGGCTTCGTCACGTTGCGGATGGTCAGCTCCCCCAGGAGCCGGAAGCCCGAGCCGCCGGTGGGCTCCAGGCCCGTGCTGCGGAAGGTGAGCTTCGGCGCGCCCTCCACGTCCAGGAAGTCGGGCGAGCGCAGATGCGTGTCACGGTCCGGCGAGCCCGTGTAGATGCTGGCCGTCTCCGCGCTCACCTCGACTTCGCCTTGCGTGGGCTTTTCGGCGTCCACGCGCAGCACGCCGGAGACGCGCTCGAAGCGGCCGTGGACACGCGCCACCACCATGTGGCGAGCGATGAACAGGACAGAGGAATGCGCGGGGTCGATGTTCCAGGAAGTCACGGGCATGGGGGAGCTCGTTGGTGGGGAATCGAGGGGGAGCGTCGCGAGCGGGTCGCCGCTGACACAGCCATCCTAGAGAAAGAAACCACCCCGGGTATTTGATTTTGATGAGGCTTCACGCATCGAGACACGAAGTGAACGCCCACCTGACCCTGAGCGCGCGCAGGCGAGCACGTCCGCTGTCAGACATTGCGTGAGACGTCGTCAGGCGTGGCACCGCTGCGAGAACACGCAGTGAATCTTTGTCGCCGGGGTGTCTGGCCGTATGAGTCCGACACGCCCTTTATAACGGTCCTAAGGTAGCAACCCCCGGGAGACCGGGAACGCGAAGCAGCCAGCGTCTCTCGCAGAGGCTGGCCGCGCGCCCACTGCCGCGAGTCCCGCGGTAAGAGCGGCCGTAAAACAAACAAGGCCCGTACACTCGGATGCCCTGGCGCCTTTTCCCCAGCCTGCGAACAGTGGATGCTTTCCCGAGCTGTCACGACAGCTCGCGCGCGGAAGCAGTCCCCACGTGGCCAGCGGCGACCGCCGCCCCCTCCCGAGGAGCAGATGCGCCCCAACATCGTGGTCGTCAACGGCGAGAGACACTGGCCGACGTATTTCCCCGAGGCCGAGGTCATCCCGGTCCGACTCCAGGACTCCTGCTGGGTGCTGCGCGAGGGCGTCCTGTGGTGCATCACCCGCGAGGCGGCGGTGCGAGTGGACGGCGTCTTCTGGCGCGTGGGCGCCATCCGCCCGGACCCGCGCCATCGCACCGTCCTGGAGCTGGTGCGGCTGAGCGGAGTGCCGTGTGTCAATCCCGCGAGGACGCTGGTGCGCTGCCATGACCGGCTGTCCATGCTCGCCGAGCTTCGCGAGGCGGGCCTGCCCGTCATCCCCTTCGACGTGGCGCTCGGTGACGACATGGTGCGCCGGATTGCCCGGCCCGCGCCGTTCGTCGTGAAGGTGGGCAACCACCACGGCGGCTACGGGAAGGCGCTGGTGCGCGAGGAGTCCGAGTGGTTCGAAGTCGCGGACCTGCTGTTCGCCGCGGATGACTACGCCGCGGTCGAGCCCTTCATCGACTACCGGCGGGACGTGCGCTGCCTGGCCATCCGGGACAGGTGCTGGGCCATGTCGCGCGCGGGCGCGGGCTGGAAGGCCAACGTCCAGACTCGAAAACACCAGGTCATCGACCCGCCGGAGGAGCTGGTGGGCCACACCCGCAGGGCCCTGGAGCACCTGGGCGCCGATATCGTCGCGCTCGACTTCCTGGAGACCCAGGACGGGCGCTTCGTCCTGCTGGAGTGCAACGACACGCCGGGCTTGTCTGGTTTTCCGGAGCAGTTGTGTTTCGAGCTGGCGGACTGCCTCAAGGAGAAGCTGCGAGCTGTCCCCGCGACAGGCGCCTGAGTGGCGTGGGGTCCATCGGGACACAGCCGCTGGCATTTTGCCAAGTCGGCTCACCCGGAGGATTCTGGGAACACGGTCTCACGAGGGGGAGGCTCCGACAGTCGACGGCGAATCCTCGCTCGCGCCGCTTCATCCTGGAGCCACAGCCCGCATGCGGATCGCCGTCATCGCCACGTACACGCACCCCACGCGCCTGCGCATCAAGGAACCCTCCATCATGCAGTCCTCCGTGCCGGAGCTCATCGCCGGCCTGTGCCCCGAGCACGCGGAGGTGGAGGTCTTCAACGAGAAGGAGGTGGACATCCCGTTGGAGCGGCACTGGGACCTGGTCTTCTTCTCGTACCTGCACTCCTACTACGAGCACACCAAGGTGCTCTCCACGCTGTTCCGCCAGCGGGGAATGATTACCGTCGCGGGTGGCCGCCACGCCACGCACTTCCCCGACGACGCGGCGCTGTACTTCGACGCCGTCATCACCGGCGAGCCCGAGTCCAACGTCCCCGCGCTCATCGCGGACTTCGAGAAGGGCCAGCTCCAGAAGCGCTACGAGCTGCCGTCGCTCGGCCCCACGTCCATCCAGCCGTACCGCTACGAGCTCATCGACTTCACGCACAACAAGGTGCGGCTGCCCGGCATCGAGGCCTCGCGAGGCTGCCCGTTCCGCTGCAACTTCTGCGTCCTCACCGGCCATGAGCGCTACCGCTACCGTCCCGTCGCGCAGGTCATCGACGAAATCCAGACGCGCATGCGCTGGAACCCCAACTACCTGGGGTTGATGAAGGACGCCTTCATCTTCCTCGACAACAACCTGGGCGGCTCGCCCAAGTACCTGCGCGAGCTGTGCGAGGCGCTGATTCCCCTCAAGAAGACCTGGGGCTGCGCGCTCACCTTCAACATCCTCAAGGACGAGTCGTTGGTGAAGCTGATGGCGAAGGCCGGCTGCCGCTACGTGTACACCGGCCTGGAGTCACTCAACCCCGAGTCCATCAAGGCGATGAACAAGGGGCAGAACACGCTCTCGGAGGTCGACGCCGTCATCCGCCGCACCTTCTCCGCCGGCATCCTCCTGTCCTTCGGCCTCATCGTCGGCTCGGACGGCGACACCAACGAGTACCTGGAGAAGATTCCCGAGTACCTCGCGGACCTCCAGTACTTCTCCGTCACGTTCCTCGGCATCGTCAGCCCGTATCCGGAGACGCCCTTCTTTCGCGAGCTGCAAACCGAAGACCGGCTGCTGCCCGGCACCGTCAGCCGCGACTATGACGGCTACACGCTCTGCCACCGGCCGAAGAACCTGCACCCCTCGGAGGTGGTGGAACACTTCCACCGGCTCTGCGCGCAGTTGGGCAGCCTGCCGAACATCGCCCGGCACTACTGGTCCAAGCTGACCTTGAGCAACCTGCCCCGCTACAAGCAGACCATCCTCTTCGCCGGGCCCGAAATCCTCAGCATCCGCAACCCGCTGAAGAACCCGGCCCGCCGCTACATCGCCGGCATGGACGCGCTGGAGGACTGGGACACGAAGCAGATGGCGGCACTGGGCCTTCAACCCCAGCGCATCACCTGACCGCGACGGCGCGAGGCACTTCGTCCTGGACTGGCGGCGTCAGGCCCAGCTCGGCCTCCAGCCGGTCCAGGCGCCGCAGCTCCGCCTGGGCGCCAATGGACTGGAAGATGTCGCGCGCCCGCGCCAGGAACTCCACGCGCCGGTGCGGCAGCGCCACCGCCGCGTCATGGTACGCGACGCCCGTCTCCCACCGGTTCGGCGTGTCCTCCAGGAAGGCGATGGCGCCCAGGAACAGCGACTCCGCCGCCTTGCCGCCCTTCTTCAGCGCCAGCGCGCGCGCCGTCACCCGCATCGCGGGCCCCTTGATGTACGGGTAGTGCCGGCCCAGCAGCCGCGCCTTGAACAGGCAGCGCCGGACGATGGCCCACAGCGCCTCCTGGGGCACCGCCACGGCGCCCTGCTCCAGCGCGAAGAGGGCGCCCTCCGCCGCGTCGACGAGGCCAATGTGGAGGAAGGGCACCAGCACGTGGTAGCGCCACAGCGCCTCGTCCGCGCGCACCGCCATCAGCCCCGCCTCCTCCACCAGGTGCTCGCGCACCGTCACGTTGACCAGGTGGTTGAGGCTGGCGCACTGGTTGGCCAGGTCCTGCACCTCGATGCTGATGCGCAGGCCTTCCTCCAGCTCCGCGCACAGCTCGCCCACCTCGCCCTCGCCGCGCAGGTAGCGGCACATGGGAATCCACGAGTGCGCCCAGCCCTGGTGCATGAGCGCGTGCAGCTCCTCGCCCATCTTCCCCATCTCCACGAAGGCCCGCTCGGCCCCCTCGAAGCGCGAGGCGAGGAACTGGCTGGCGCCCAGCATCATCAGGCCCGTCTGCACCTCCCACATGTCCCGCACCTGGCGCAGCAGGGACATGGCCTGCTCGGCGTACTGCGTCGCCTGCGCCAGGTCGTTGCCGAAGAGGGACAGGGTGGCCAGCCGGCTCAGGGCGATTCCCTCCGCCGCCGGGTCCCTGGCCCGCCGCGCGTAGTCCAGCGCGCGCAGACACCAGCGCTTCGACAGCCCGAGGAAGCCCGAGCCGAACAAGAGCGAGCCGTAGTAGCTGCTCGCCAGGCTCAAGCCCCGCTCCCCGCGCGAGCGCTCCGCCATGATGGTGGCCACCATGGTCGCCCAGGTGAGCTTGGCGATGTCCTTGAAGTAATAGATCTTGATGAGCGAGATGAGCGTGGAGAGCTGCTTGAGGTACAGCGGCAGCCGGGCTCCGAGCGGCCTCGCCAGCCAGGGAAACAGCGCGTAGAGCAGGTGCAGTCCGAAGGCCAGCAGCGTGCGGACGACGAGCGCGGGCAGGCTCCCCGGCATGCTCTGCCCCATCAGCTCCATGGCCCGCTCCAGCTCCTGGATGGCCCGCTTGGACTCGCCCTTCTCCTGGTGCGCGCGCCCCAGCCCCAGGTGCAGCTCCGCGCGGCGTGACTCCAGCTCCTCGTCCGCCAGGCACTGCTCGAACATGTGGATGGCGCCCGCGTAGTTGCCCGCTTGCAGCAGCGTCTCCGCCAGCTCCTGCATCACCCGGCGCGTCTTGAGCAGCACCTCGTCGGGGTCCAGCTCCATCGTCCCGGCGAGGATTTCGATGGCGCGGTTGTAGTGGTGGAGCGCGTCGTCATTGGCGTACTGGCCGCGCGCGCCGCGGGCCGCCATCAGCGTGTACTCCAGGCCCTTCACCTCGTCGTTCCCGGCGAGGAAGTGGAAGGCGAGGATGCCCGCGGACGCGGCGGCGTTCTCTCCCGCGCGGGCCTCCAGGAAGCGCGCCAGGCGGCGGTGCAGGTCCTCCTTCGACGACACCATCAGGGTGTTGTAGGCGGCGTCGCGGATGACGATGTGCTTGAAGATGCAGGTGTAGGGCTCCTCCACCTCCAGGAGGATGAGGCCCAGGTGCGTCAGCGTGTCGATGGCCTCGCGGATGCGCTGACGGGACACCGAGCCCGGCGCGAGCGCCGCCACCGCGTCCATCGTGAAGATGCGGCCGATGACGGACGCCACCTTCACCACCAGCTTCTCCGTCTCGCTCAACAGGTCGATGCGCGCGAGCACCACGTCCTGGATGGAGTCCGGCAGCACCAGCGTCTGGAGGCTCCGCTTCAACTCCCGCCGCGACGCGCCCGGGGACACCGGCCCCAGGTAGCCGCCCTCCACCAGGCCCTGGACGATGGACTCGGCGAAGAACGGATTGCCCTGCACCTTGGAGAGGAGCACCTCCTCCAGCGCCGTGTCGGGCGGCTCCATGCGCAGGTGCACGCGCAAGAGCGCGCGGGTGTCATCGTCGTCCAGGCTGGACAGGTCCAACCGGCACAGCCCCGGCATGTCGTCGCGCACGTTGCGCAGCTGCTCGCCGGGCCGCATCGTCACCAGCAGCGTCATCCTCAGCGGCGCCAGGCGGGCCGCGATGTACTCGATGAGGTCGACGGAGATGTTGTCCGCCCAGTGCAGGTCCTCGAAGAAGAGCAGCAGCGGCGTCTGCCGTGAGTGCTTCTCCAGGAGCTGGAAGATGATTTGGAACACCTTCTGGTTCTTGTGCCGCGCATCCAGCCCCACCGTGGCCGGGTCCTCCTCCACGCCCAGGCCCAGGATGGCCGCCATGACGGGGATCCACTCCAGGCCCGCATCCTCCAGCCCGTCGAAGCCCTGGCGCAACCTCGCGAGCTGCGCGTCCACGTCGTCGCCCTCGTGCAGGCCGAAGAGCTGCACGAGCACCTCCTTCCAGGGGAAGAAGGGCGTGAACATCTCGTACGAGTAGCAGATGCCGTAGAGGCTGCGCGCGCCGCGCGCCTCGGCGTCCTCCACCACCTTGGCGCCCAGGCGCGACTTGCCGATGCCCGCCTCGCCGGACACCACGCACAGCCGCCCGCTGCCCGACAGCGACTCCTCCACCGCCGCGTGGAGCTGCCCCAGCTCGCGCCCGCGCCCGACGATGCCGCCACGGCCCTTGATGAAGAGGCTGCGGCGCACCTCTCCCTTGAGCTGATAGACGGGCACCGCGCGGGAGACGCCCTTGAGCGTGGCGTCCTCCACGAACTCCGTGGTGAAGCCGCCCTGCTGGAGCTTGCGCTCCGTCTGCGCGTCGATGTGGATGCCCACCCCGTCCGCCGCGTATGTCATCAGGCGCGCGGCCAGGTTCACCACTTCGCCCAGCGCGGAGTAGCCCTTGCGCCAGGGCGAGCCCATGTCCCCGAAGTAGGCGTGTCCGGTGGCGATGCCAATCTGCAGCTCGCGCACGTACGGGAAGGACTCGCGCTCGCGGAGCAGCTTGCACGCCAGCCGGCTGGCCAGCACTTCCTTGTTCTGCTGCGCGGTGGGCGCGCCGAAGAGGACGTAGAGGACGTTTCCCTTGTCCGTGAAGTCCGTCATCAAGAGCACGCCGCCGTGGTGCGCGCTCTCGCGCTGGACGTGCTCGTAGAAGGCGTTCAGCTCGCGGGTGAAGTCCTCGACCTGGGACGGCGGGTGGTCCGTCTTGAAGCGCAGGAAGAAGCAGGTGAGGTCGCGGAAGTCGCCGCCCAGCTCCTGGTGCGCCGTGGTGATGCGGGTGAAGAGCACCGGGTGCAAGAGGAGCGCGCACCGGCCCACCAGCTCCTCGCCCCCCGGGAAGGCGAACGTGGGTGGAGGCCGCGCCGAGAGCGGCACCGAGGGCTCCAGGCGGAAGGCGCCGTCGCGCTCGTCCCCCACGCGCGCCAGGTCCGGCAGGAGCGCCCACGCCTCGCGGCTCAGGAGCACCTCGCCCACCTGGGCCCGCTTCTCCGCGGCCACCGCCTGCTCCAGCGGGTGGCCCACGAGCGCCGGGTGCATCCACATGCCCGTCGTGCCCAAGACGATGCGGTGCGACTCCCCCACGCCAATGCCGATGCGCGACGACACCGCGAAGCGCTGACCCAACAACTCCAGCCGGGAGAAGCGCGCCAGCCGTCGCTGCACGTCCAGCGCGCAGCGCGCGGCTCGCGCCACCGCCTCCGCGTCACCTTCGCCCCGCGCGGGCTCGAAGCACGCGAGGATGGAGTCACCGGCGAACTGGTAGATGTCGCCGCCGTGCTCCTTCACGACGTCGATCATCTCCGTGTAGTAGCTCTCCAAGAGGCGCTGGAGCGCGTCGATGCCGCGAGGACCTTCGCCGCTCAGCCCGACGACGATGGGCGTGAAGCCCGCGATGTCCAGCACCAGGATGGCGCCGCGCACCGCCTCGACGGGAGGCAGCGCGTGCGCCTCCGTGTCCTCCAGCCGGCGAAGCAGCGCGCCGGGGATGTAGGGCCGCAGCGAGGAGAGGACCAGGTCGATGTCCGACGACGACATGCGGTTGCCCTCAGCCCAACGTCCGGAAGCGGATCCACATCGCGACCACGCCCACCACGGCGTAGAAGAAGCCCTCGATGGTCTCCGACAGCGGCTGCGCCCGTCTCAGCGCGCCCCACACGTGGACCACGACCATCGCCGCGCACACCCAGCCGATGAGCTCGAACAGCGCCGGCTGGCTCCGGGGCTCCGGGACGTAGCGCACCACCGTCAGGATGATGGCCAGCGCCACCCCACCCAGGCAGCGGCCGAAGTACACCGTCAGGTCCGTGTTCCCCTGCACCGGCGCCCAGCCGAACCACCGCGCCCAGCGCAGCGGCATCAGCAACAACGGCAGCGCGAACACCAGCAGGAAGAACGTCGTCGAGACGGCGAGGAACCAACTGGCGAGTGGGTATTCAGCACTGATCATGTCGACGCACAGAACGACGCAGAACCCGAGTCTTCAGCGTGGAGCACCCAGTGACCCCAGGCGCCGCATCCTAGTCGTTTTTCCCCCGGCTTCGAGTGCGCTCGACCAAACCCAGCAATCCTGGCTTTTCTTGCTCAGGGAGCAAGGGGCCTGGCGGGCTCGCGGACGGAGGCGCGGATGAACTCGGCGACGCGCTCCAGGGAGTCGGTGCGCTCCAGCTCCGAGGAGAAGCGGCGGAAGCCCTCCGGAGGGCCGAAGAGGATGATGGGCTTGCCGTAGCGCAGGCACAGCGAGGCCTCCGAGGCGGTGCCGACACCTCCGGGCAGGGCCACGAGGGCGTGGGGCGTGAGCACGTTGATGTGGTTGCGACTCTGGGGGTCCGTGCCCTGCACACCGCTGAGGGGCAGGTGGGTGTAGATGGCCAGCTCCACGCCGGGGTTGGGGTAGCCGGGGCGCGGCACGTAGTCGCCGTCCTTCACGGTGCCCGGGACGATGCCGATGGAGATTCCCCGCCGCCCCACCACCTGCACGAAGGCGTCCGCGGCCGCCCGCATGACGCCGCTGCCGGCGCCCGTGAGCAGGTCGAACCCCGCCTCGGCGATCCACCGTGCGAGCGGAATGACACGCTCCAGGTGTTCTTCCTGGCCTGATCCGAAGACACCGATGATCCGCCGTTCCCTGCGCATGGATGCCCACTCCTTCCCGGACATGTGACCGGCCCTACCCCCAGCTTCTTCCATGTGCGTCCGACGCATCCGGCGCAACCGTTCAGTGAGCCACAGAGGGGGCGTCCGCCGTTCACCGACGGAAGGATCCACCCCAGGACAGACGCTGAAATGACACTTGCAGGACGGCGCGGGCACCGGGGTGCGACACCCCCTGGAGCCCTCCTCCTGTCAGACCCCCTCCCTACCCTCCTTCACGTCAAGCCTGGAGGTCGGCCTTGTTCGACACCTGTGGTGGATGTGAGCGGCGCGGTGGCCCTGGTGAAATCTTCGACTGGTGCGCGAACTGCGAGCTGTCCTTGTGCGCCCGGTGCATGAAGCGGGGTTGCTGCGGCGCGCTCCCCGCGGAGTCGGGGCGGGGTGCGCCGTTGATGTTGCCGGACCCGCCGGAAGAGGAGGAGGTGCCGCTGCCCGAGCACTTCGGGGGCCGGTGCTGCTCCAGCGCCCGCGCGGTGGCGTGCTCGTGCGCCTTCCACTGGGTCTGCGAGCGGCACGGGGACCAGCACATCGGCACCCACGACTGAAGCGACGGGCCCGGGGAAGAAATTCCGGGACGCGCGTTCAACCGTCGGCGGCACAGAGCCAAGGACGTCCCGAGCCTGGGTGGCTCGTGGCGAAGACTGGCGGGGGACTCGTCGATGACCATGGTGCTGGGGCGCGGGCCGAGTCACGTCCGGCTGATGGAGCTGGTCGCCGCTGCGGCGACGAATGACGCGGAGGTGCTCATCCAGGGCCCGAGCGGCGTAGGCAAGGAGCTGTATGCGCGGCTCGTCCATGAGCAGAGCGCCCGCGCGCCCCACCCGTTCATTCCCGTCAACTGCGGGGCGCTGCCGCCGGACCTCTTCGAGAACGAGCTGTTCGGGCACGTGGGTGGGGCCTTCACCGGCGCGAAGACACGCAATCGGGGGTTGGTGGCGGAGGCGGAGCACGGCACCCTCTTCCTGGATGAGCTGGACGCCCTCCCGCTCTCCAGCCAGGTGAAGCTCTTGCGCCTCATCCAGCAGAAGGAATACCGGCCGCTGGGTGACTCACGGCTGTACCGCTCCGATGTGCGCATCATCGCCGCCACCAACACGGACTTGCTGGCGGCGGCGCAGGCGGGGAGCTTCCGGTTCGATTTGTTCTTCCGCCTGCGCGTGCTGCCCATCGACGTGCCCCCGCTGCGCGAGCGGCCGGAGGACATCCAGCCGCTGTTCGAGTACTACCTGGGGCGCTACGCGGAGGAGTACGGCAAGGAGTCCGTCACCTTCACAGACGCCGCGCGGCAGCGGCTGATGACCTACGCGTGGCCGGGTAACATTCGCGAGTTGGAGAACTGCGCGCGTTATCTCCTGTGCACGCGCGCGGGGACGTGTGTCGAGGAGGAGGACCTTCCGCTGCTGGCGGAGTCCGCGCCCACTGGGCACCGGGAGGCGATGTCGTCCGCGTCCCGCGAGTCATTCCAGACGGCCAAGCGCCGCGTGGTGGAGGCGTTCGAGAAGGCGTGGCTGGAGGGCTCGCTCGTCGAGCATGGAGGCAACATCGCCGCCGCCGCGCGGGCCAGCGGGAAGCACCGCCGTGCGTTCTTCGAGTTGATGCGACGGCATGGACTCAAGGCCCACTCGCGCTGACATGCCCTTGCATCGCCCCGTCGTGCCACGACAAACAGTAGACACTCGCATCGAGGGCTGACGCTGACGTCTATCTTCGGGGTCCTCCGCCGGCCTACCCTCTGAAGGTCGGGGCAACTGACTCGCCCGGGGGCTTCGCGAACAGGAGGCGGACAAGTGCTGTCGCGTCCCGATCGAAGCCTGCGCTGGGATGTGCTGGAGCAGCACGTCGACGAGGCCTGCTTCCTCTGGACGCAATGGCAGGCGGCACTCGATTCCCCCACCCAGGTCATGTCGGAGGTCGCGGAAGGACCAGAGCAGAGACTCCGAGCTCATCTCGACGCCATCGTCGCCGGAGGCCGGCGGGTCGCGGAGCGACTTCTCAAGCCCGCACTGGAAGGAGAAGACGAGGAGCGCATCCGCGTTGCGGGCTACTGCCTTCTGGCCGAAGGCGAGGGCGCGGATGTGGACCTCGTGTTGCGCCATTTCGCGGAAGCAGGAGAGCCCCTGCGACCCTGCTTACGGCAAGCCCTGCAACTCAGTGAGCGTCCTGGCCTATCGCGCGCGCTCCACCCATTGCTCGGGACCTCCGACGTACCACTCCTGAGGGCGGTGCTCGAGGTGCATGGCTTCCGTCGAACCCATCCGGGCCCGGTGCTCCAGGGGCTGATCTCCACAGCGTCCGCGCAGCTCCGAGCAGCCGCCCTCCAAAGCGCGCGCCATTGGCCACTGGAGGTGGAATCCGCGGTGGTCCTACGTGCGCTCTCCTCGTCCGAACCACAGGAGCACCTGGCCGCGCTCTCCGTGGGGCTCGTTCTCGATCATGCGGGCGCATGGAGCACATGCACGCGGTCCATCGGCGACTCTGGTCCCATCGGAGAGCTGTCGCGGCTCGCCCTGGCGTGCAGAGGCGAGGCGCGCGATGTCGAGGCGCTGCGGCAATTGCTTGTCGTCCCCGCACTCCGACGAGATGCGCTCTGGGCGCTCGGGTTCAGTGGTCGGAAGGTCGCCGCCGAAGACAGCCTCCACTGGATGAACGATGCCGTCCACGCAGGCGTCGCGGCGGAAGCCTTCTGCGCCATCACGGGTCTGGCGCTCGCCGGTCCACTGACGAAGGCTCGCGACGAAGAAATCGACCTGGCCGAGGACCTGCCTCCAAGTCTGGACGAGAAGCTCCCACTTCCCGTGCCGGATGCCGTTGATGCCTGGTGGAGTCAGGAGCGAAAGAACTTCCAGCGGGATGGGCGCTACCTGAACGGGAAGGTGCACTCCCGGGAACGACTGGTGGAGGCCTTCGAGTCCACCTCCATGCGGCGAAGGCATGTCCTCGCGCTGGAGCTGGCCTACCGCAGTCGAGGCAATCAGCAGGTCGAAACCCGTGACTTCAGCCACATGCAACGGCGGCAACTCCAGCAGATGCGTCACTGAGAGCAACAAGCTTCCGGGAGGAAGAACATGAGCGCGAGCGTAGGCGTCAACAAGATGTCGGTCGTCCACAAGGACTCGAACGGCACGACCGTCGCCGCCCCGGATATCTGCAAGACCCCCAGCCCCGCGGGCCCTGTCCCCATCCCCTATCCCAACATCGCTCGCTCAGCCGACACGGCAAAGGGAAGCAAGACCGTCGCGGTGGACGGCAATCCCCTCTGCGTCAAGGACTCCCACTTCAGCACCAGCACGGGCGACGAGGCGGGTACCGCCGGCGGAGGCGTTGCCTCCAACAAGACCCGGGGCAAAGCGGAGTTCATCAACTACTCATTTGACGTGAAGGTGGAAGGCAAGAACGTCGCGCGTGCAATGGATCTGATGCTGCACAACGACAAGAACACGCCTCCCTTCCCGGTGATCCAACCTCCCGTCGTGGCCACTGGAAAGAGTTCGGACGGCTGCTACTGCCTCTCCTGCAAGGACGACCTGTAACCACCGACAACCAGGAAGAGCGCCATGCCTAAAAAGCCGGAGCATCTGGCCAATTCCGCCGAGGACGTGCTTCACAAGCAGGTCGACGGCGCAGAGGAAGGAGGCGCGTGCCTCACGGGACATTCGACGAGCTACCATGATGCCTGTAGCTGCACCTACCGCTGGCAAGCCGTGCGCGAATCCCGACGCAATCGCCGGGAGGTCTACAACAAGGTGCCGGTGGTGAGTCCCAAGCAGGCCCGGGAGTACCGAGCGAAGAACGCCTCGCTCCCAGCCAGAGCAATCCCCACGTCCTACGACCCGGCGAAGAACTCCAATCCCAACTTGCAGTATGGCCCCTACATCCGGCTCCCCCAGCCCGGTGACTGGCAGATCTTCGGACCGACCCGGCCCGACATGAAGGATGCAGCGGGAAACACGATTCCCCCGGGCGCGAACTTCACCAAATGGACCTGGCCCTACTGGAACAACGCGCACCACATGATTCCCAAGGGGACGTTCCATGCCACCATCGACGCCATTGAAGACTCCGACTGTCGGGACCTTGTCCGGGTAGGGCTCCTTCGTGCGGAGTACAACGTCAATCACCACATCAACATCATCCTGCTGCCCATGGACCAGGAAGTCGGACGGGTGATGGAACTGCCACGCCACCTCATCCGCGACGACGACTACACGGGGGTGGAGATTGGCTCCAAGCACTTCAATCACGGGGCCTACAATCAGAACGTCAGGAACCGGCTCGAGAACATCATCGATTCCTTCAAGGCGACCATCGAAAGGGCTCGCCCGAAGGACTGCGACGCCTGGCCCCTCATCAAGCTCTCCAAGCTCCGACTGGAAGCACTGTCCAAGCACTGCTATGCGGAGATCATCAAGTTCGGGACCAAGAGCCCAGGCGCCCCCATCTCCGACATGCCCCCGCTCAGTTCCAGTGCCCTGCGCAATCGCGCCTGACCTCGGAGCAAGCCGTCATGGACTACTTCCAGCTCAATACCAGCCCAGCGGTCGACCCCGCATACTGCGTCCTCTACAAGGAGCCGGTGGGCACGAACATGCTCAGGTACCGCATGTCCATGGGTGTCGCCATGGGGGACAAGTACCCAAAGGATGCGAAGTGGTACATGACCGATGATGCCCCGGGCATCAAGCTGCCTTCATTGATCGCCACCGTCACCAGCTTGCTGGTCGCGGACCGCCGCATGAAGGAAGTCATCGAGCGCACGGGCATCCCCATGGAGTGCCTGCCCTTCACGCTCTACGACCACAAGAAGCGCGTCGCCAGCACGGACCACTTCATCATCAACCCGCTGGGCACCTTCGACTGCCTGGACCTGAAGCAAAGCGAAATCATCTACGAGGGCGATGAAGTCGTCGTGGTGGAGAAGTTCGTCCTCTCCCCGGAGAAGCTGCGCTCGGCGCCCGACATCTTCCGTGTCGAGCAGGAGCCCCAGGCCTACGTGCTCAGCCACCAGTTGGTGGACGAGCTGCGGCAACTGGACCCGAGCAACGTCTACCTCACTCGACTGGAGCAAACTTCGTAGGACCCGTGGAGCCGCTGGCATGTATGGCACACCGCTGTTCCTGATCGAAAAGTCTTGCGGCATCTCCTTGCAGGAGATGCTACCCGCCGTCGTCTCCAGGAGTGTCAGCCAGGACCAGGTGCGGGGGTTCTGCACCCTCTTCCGACGAATCGGCGTCGCCCGGTTGCTCTCGAGCGGACTTCCCGAGGCCTTCTTCGAGAACCTCGCGAAGAGCGCCCATGCGTTCCTCTACTTCCTGGAGGGAGCAGATGACAGGGCGAAGGTGACCAGCAAGTCGGAGCCCTACTTCGATGCCATCGCTTGTGATGACCTCACGACCGCCAAGAGCATCGCTCGACACTCACGACAGACCTGGCACCCAGGCGAGGAGTATGAAGACGACTTCCTGTACATGTCGTTCCTGATGCAGCGCTTCTCCCTGGGCATGCCTCGGGAATCGCTCGAAGAGGTGCTGACGCGATACGTGGCGGTCCTGCAAGGAGCGGAGGATTTCAGGCTCGACCTGTGTCGCGCACTCCTCCACGCCGAACAGGGTCCGTTCGACGAGGCGCTGTCGAGGGTCGTGGAGGACCGGGAGAGAGACCTCCGCAAGAAGATCGAGGGAGAGCGGCTGTCACCCGATGAGGTATCCACCACGGCGAGGCTGTGGGTCGAGCTGCTCGCCTTGCTGCGCTTCGCCCAGGTGGCGGGGTTGTCGGTCGAGGACCACTACGTCCTGGCACCCTCCATCGCCCGGCACGTGAGCAGGGCCCCGCCAGTGGCTCCCGAGGCATGGAGGCAGGTTCGCTCCTACTACGAGCTCACCTGAGGAGCACTTCCGATGAAGGCCTGCGTGACTGGATTGGGCATGGTGAGTGCCCTCGGCTACGGAGTGGTCGGCAGCCATGCGGCCATGAGAGCCGGCATCACCCGTCCATGGCCCCTGGACGGCCTTGCTGTTGACGATGGGGAGGGAGGTGCTACCCCGGTCACGGGAATTCCGGCTAGGGCCTTCGCCGAGGGATTCTTCCAAGCAGGTGCGTGGGTGCGGCTGGCTGCTGGAAGCTTCGAGGACTTGATTCATGCCTCAAGTCTTCCACCCGCCTCCGCTCACGAGTTCTGGCGCGGCACGGGCATCATCACCCTGGCGCCCCTCATCGATGAAGAGCGGTTTCTGTTCTCACTCGACCGGGCACCTGCCGCATTGCTGGAACACTACGCCTGGCCTCTCGTGAGGCTGCTGGAGCTTCCCATGCTCCCCCATCAGGTCTGGGCGCTCGCCAGCGGGCACTGCGGCATGGCGGAGGCCATCCAGCTCGCTGAACGTGAGCTGTCCGCGCGAAGGCTCAACCGAATCATCGTCCTCGGCGCTGATTCCTACGTCGACCCTCTTTCCCTGGGCTGGCTCGCACAGCACCGGCGGCTGAAGTCTCCCACCCGCCAGACAGGAACGGTTCCAGGTGAAGCGGGCGCCTGTGTGTTGCTGGAATCCGAGGTCAGCGCGCGGACCCGAGGCGCAGTGATAGGAGGTCACGTCGAAGCCACCGGGCTCGGGGTTCATGCTGACGGGAAGCGTCCACCGCCGCCGGCACTGGGACGTGCGCTGGCGGAAGTGGTGAAGAATGTCCTGCCCGGGGCCAAGGACGAGCAGTCCTTTCATGGTGAGCTGCTGCTCGACCTCAATGGGGAAGATTGGAAGGCGCAGGCCTGGGGGTATGCACAGGTCCTGCTCGCGGAGCACCTCGACCTGGGACACCTCCGCGTTGTGCTCCCATGCGAGTCGCTGGGGGAGATAGGCGCCGCGAGCGGACCTGCCTCCGTCTGCCTGGCCGTCAGCGGTTTCCTCCGGGTGAGCGGTCCAGGTGACGATGCCATGAACTGCTCCATCTCGGACTGTGGGCAGGTCGCGGCCGTGCGGCTCCGACGCCCTGCGTCCCCGCGCTCGCCCACTCTCGCGCGCTCTTGAGGCGGCAGGGTGGCGGTCCACCCAGGCTGCGCTTGTCCGAGCCTCGCACCCAATGTCCGCTATCACCTGGAAGGGAGTGTGTTCGGGTTTGCTAGAGTCCCGACATGCGCCCCCATCCGCGTCTGGCCCGAGGAAGCATGCTGCGTGTCCTGGTGTGGCTCACCAGCGGCATCGTCCTCCTCGTCGTCATCGCCATTGTCGGACTCGATATGTTCATGCGCTCGAAGTACGAGCCAACGCTCGATGCGATGCGGCAGGAAGTCACGGCGCATGTGGACTTCTTCTGTGAGGAACAGACGAAGCTCGCCGCCGACCCTTGGTTCCACGAGCCGCGCACCCAAGGCGATGCGGGGGCACTGCTCAACCGGTGGGCGGCATGGGAGCCTCCCGGTCCGCCGATGCCCGCGGACTCACCGCTCCAGCTTCCCGCGCACCTGAAGGAGAAGAAGACGCTGGAGGAGTGGTTCGCGGCAGCCCCGGACCTGTCGTCGCTGAATTTCGAGTGGATGCGCGAGCTTCAACGATTCGACCGGTGGGACATCCTCCAGAACATCCCGTTCAAGCATGACGAGCCGTTCAATCTGCTGACGGCACCCTTTCCGAACTTCATCGCGCTCCAGGACTGGTCCAAGTTCAGGTTGCTGCAAGGCATTCGGACCGGACAGCCCCTGGAGGCGGCGCGGGACGTGCGTCACCTCGCGTGGCTGTCCTACCGGACGGACACAATACTCGGCGCGATGATCGCCAACGCCCTTCTTGGACTGGAGCGCAGGGCGCATGCGCTGATGAAGGAGCCTCCCTCGGAGTGGCGGCCGATGAGCCAGGAACAAGGCGACCGCCTGCGCGCCGTGTTCTGGGCGAGCATGACTTTCTCCAGCATCAACACGCCCGTGGACGTGGCCCGGAAGGCACGGGCCTGTGGGTCGGGCATCAGTCGTTGCCTCGGCCTGGTCGAAGCCAGCAATCTGGCGAAGTACCTTCAGCCCCTCGCGGAGCCGGTGTATCGAGAGGCCTACGCGGAGATACAGACGGAGCTGGCCACGCCCTGCCCCACTTCCATGTTGGCGACGCAATGGCAGCACGGCAACACCATCGATGATCGTCAGCCCTTCGGCAGCACCATGCCCGAGCAGCCTGCGTGGATGCGAAGTCTTCCCCGCCGGTTCGCCGGAAAGCACATCGCCGGAATCCTGATGTCCATCGGGGTCCAGAACATCGACCTGCTGAAGAAGCTCCCACAAGGACAGGCCACTCCAGCCTCGGCCGAAACCACTCGTTGAGCAGCCCAAGGCGAGGCCTCATCAAGCAAGCATGATGCGGGTCATGGCTCTCCAATGCAGGGCCATGCGGGCCGTTCATCCCATGAAGGTGGAGCATCTCGCGTGGCAATCCGTGTCACCGCGCACGGTCGGACTTTGTCGTCCCAGGCACGTGGACATTTTCCTCCACCCCTGACTTCGCAACGATTCCGCGAGGTTCCGCGCCACCCCCTGGAGCAATTCATCCTCCCTGGCATGGCGCGTGTGCTCACCCCGCCACTCAAGTGGCTGGGATCACTCATGCACGCTCGCTTCACCACGTGGGCACGCCCGTTGCTGTCCAACCGCTGACCTTCCCGCCGCACCATGGGGGTGTGGGTGGAGGGCTGACGTCAGCGCTGGGGGCACAGGTCGGTGGCGACGTACGCGGCGATACCAGCGGTAGGACAAGCCCTCCTGGCCCTGCTGGAGCAGTCCTGCCCGAAGCCTGAGTTCGAGGGCGCGAAGTTCCGCCTCTACCAGGCCTCCGACTTCAAGGCCCCCATGGATGAGGGCATCTCCCTCTTCCTCTTCCGCGTCACCCCCAGCACCACGCGCCGCAATCTTCCCGGTCGACTCGACTCGCAAGGCCGCCGCACCCGCCGGCCCCTCCCCGTCGACCTCTACTACCTGCTCACCCCCTGGGCGAAGTCCGCCGCCAAGCAGCACCGGCTCCTCGGCTGGGCCATGCGCCAGCTCGAGGACACGCCCACCCTCACCGCCAGCTTCCTCAATCACTACGGCACACCCGAGACAGACACCTTCCTCCCAGACGAGACAGTCACCGTCGTCTACGAGCCCTTGAGCATCCAGGACATGCTCAACGTCTGGGAGCCCGGCAAGCCGAACATCCAGGTCTCCGCCTCGTACGTCGCTCGCATGGTCGGCATCGAGTCCGCCATCGCCGATGAGGAAGCCGGCCCCGTCCAGACGCGCGTGCTCTCACCCGGAAAGGTGACCGAGCGATGAGGCCCGCCATCCACGTCCTGGAGCACGTGTCGCGCGTGGCCCCGCTCGGCATCCGCTTCCGCGACGAAGCCACGGGGGCGTGGATCAACGAAGGACTGCGCGTCAGCGCGTTCCCCGTGGGACAGCCCTCGTTGCGCCGCGAGTCCGTGGTCAATCGCTCGGGCATCCATCTGCTGATGAACCTGCCCGGACTGCGAGATTTGGAGTTCGGGGGCGAGCACGCTGGAGACGACGTGTG
The DNA here is from genome assembly GCF_013372595.1 of Myxococcus sp. AM011. Taxonomy (NCBI): domain Bacteria; kingdom Pseudomonadati; phylum Myxococcota; class Myxococcia; order Myxococcales; family Myxococcaceae; genus Myxococcus; species Myxococcus sp. AM011. The sequence goes on along the minus strand of NZ_JABXEM010000097.1, from coordinate 7,212 downwards.
GTGGGCCACGCTCCCGTCGCGCCGTCCGTACACCGTCGAAGTGCACGACAGCCTGGACCGCTTCCTCTCGTGCTCCTTCCGCGCCGAGCTTCCACACCGGGGACTCTTCTCGCTCGACTGCGTCGCCTCTCCACCCTCGCCCCTGTCACCGCCAGCGCCCTCCGTGCCGCTCTTCTCCGCGCCCACGCGCCAGAGCGCCGTGCCCATGGCCGTGGTGCGCGCGGAGCTGTGGGACACGAAGGCGAAGGCCCCGGCCTCGTGGGCACTGGTGGAAGTCACTTCCACCGGTGGCGTCACCGCGCGCGGCATGACGGATGAGCGCGGACGACTGGCGCTGTTCTTTCCGTACCCGGCCCCCGTGGACTTCGCTCCTGGCTCTCCCGTGGATGCGTCCAGCCTGCCTCCGGGACCTCCACTGTTGGAGCAGACCTGGCAGCTCCAGCTTCGCGTGCACCATGACTACCGCGCACCCGGGACGGCGCCGCCGGACGTGTGCACCACGCTGTCCCAACCCCCGGCGGGGGTGTGGGCGGACACGGGCAGCCCCCAGGCGCTGCTCGAGCCAACGCTGCGCTACGGCCAGGAGCTCGTCCTGCGCACCCAGGATGCGCCTGCCTCCCGGCTGTGGATCACCCCCACGGGTTCACCTCCCTAGGAAATGACCGATGCCTGAATATCTCGCTCCCGGTGTATTCGTCGAAGAGACCAGCTTCCGCTCGAAGTCCATCGAGGGCGTGAGCACCACCACCACCGGCTTCATCGGTCCCACCCGCTACGGGCCCGTGGAGCTGGAGCCCGAGCTCATCACCAGCGTGGTGGAGTTCGAGCGCATCTACGGCAACCGCCGACAGCTCACCTTCACCGACGACGTCACGCTGCACAACTACACCTGGCACGGGGCGCGCGCCTTCTTCGAGGAAGGCGGCAAGCGGCTCTACATCAGCCGCGCCTTCCGCCGTCCCGACGACGCGCTCTACACGGGCCTGGACACCACCATCGACCTGGGCACGGGCACCGCCGTCTCCACCGAGTACAACGACGGCCACGCCCGCGCGCTCCTCGATTCGAACGCGAACCCCAAGACGGAGACGCTGTCGCTGACGGCTCGCTTCCCGGGCTCGGCCGGCAACCTGCGCGTGCGCTTCTCCCTGCGCGTGGGCCAGAACGTCCTCTCCTTCGAGGAAGGCACGCCGCGCGTGGGCGCCCTCCTGGCGCGCGACGTGGTGCTCATCCGCGATATCAAATCCCCCATCTCCAGCCCCGTGGGCACCGGCGAGTTCTACCTGGCCACGTGGGACGAGGACGCGCAGGGCTGGAAGTTCACCGGCGGCGCTGGCAGCCCCCTCTTCCTCGCGTCACTGCAAGAGGGCGCGGGCTTCGAGATTCGCGTCGTCACCGTCGCCGTGACGGCCATCCCCATGGATGACCCGGCCTCCGCGCAGACGTGGGACGGCCTGGCCCTGGATCCGGCGCACACTCGCAGCGGCGCGGCGGACTCGCTGTCCGCGCGCTTCGGCTACGACGCGGATGAGCCGTCGAAGAACCGCGACGTGCCCATCATCATCTCCACGCAGAATCTGGATGACGGCGTGGAGGTGCTGGGCGCCTTCCTGGATGCCAGCCTCGCCAGCCCCATCATGAGCCCCCCGCTGGACTCGGCGCTGGAGGACCCGGACTCGCCCGAGTCGCAGCGCTCGCTGGAGGTACTGCTCAAGGGCGGCAGCGACGGCATGCGCCCCACCGCGGATGACTACAAGGGCCAGCAGGTCCCCAACACCACGCGCAAGACGGGCCTGTTCCACTTCGAGGACCTGGAGGACATCTCCATCGTCGCCGCGCCGGGCTCCACGTTCGGCCACGAGAACGGCTACGGCGCCAACTCCGCCACCATCATCAACCTGCTCATCTCCCACGCACAGCGGATGAAGTACTGCATCGCCGTGCTGGACAGCGGCAATGGCCAGACGCTCGGACAGGTGCGGGCGCTGCGCGCCAAAATCGACACCAGCTACGCGGCGCTCTACTACCCGTGGATAAAGGTGCTGGACCCCGTCACGCGCCAGCCCATCTTCCTGCCGCCCAGCGGCTTCGTGGCGGGCATCTACGCGCGCAACGACGTCAACCGCGCCGTCTACAAGGCCCCCGCCAACGAGGTGGTGAACCTGGCGCTCGGTTTCGAGACGAACCTGAGCAAGGCGCAGCAGGAGGTGCTCAATCCGGAGGGCATCAATGCGTTCCGCTACTTCGAGGGCCGCGGCAACCGGCTGTGGGGCGCGCGCACGACGTCGTCGGACCCGGAGTGGAAGTACGTCAACCTGCGGCGGTACTTCGCCTACCTGGAGCGCTCCATCGACAAGGGGACGCAGTGGGCGGTGTTCGAGCCCAACGGCGAGCAACTCTGGGCCAACGTGCGGCGCACCATCGAAGACTTCATGCTCAATGAGTGGCAGCAGGGCGCGCTGCTCGGAGAGAAGCCGGAGAAGGCGTACTTCGTGAAGTGCGACCGCAGCACCATGAGCCAGAACGACCTGGATAACGGTCGGCTGGTCTGCCTCATCGGCGTGGCGCCGCTGCGCCCGGCCGAGTTCGTCATCTTCCGCATCGGTCAGTGGACCGGCGACCGGAAGTAATCCCTCTGGAGACCACCCATGGCTGTCTTTCGTGATCGCCCCTATGTGCAGTTCAACTTCCTGGTCGACCTGGGCGCCGGCAACGGCACCGAGGGCCCCGATGCGGGCTTCCAGGAGATCTCCAACGTGGGCATGGAGGTCACCGTCGCGGAGTACCGCAACGGCAACGAGAAGGAGAACAGCGTCCGGAAAATCACCGGCCTGAACAAGGCGACGGACGTCACCATGAAGCGCGGGGTGATTGGCTCGCTCAGCCTCTACAAGTGGTTGGACCAGTTGCGCAACGGCGAGTCCAACGCGCTGCGCACCGTCACCATCCAGCTCCAGAACGAGGACCACACCGCGGTGGTGCAGACGTGGAAGCTGCTCCGCGCGCGCATCATCAAACACGTCAGCGGCCCCTTCAACGCGAAGGGAACGGACGTGGCCATCGAGGAGCTCACCATCGCGTACGAGCGCCTGGAGATGGAGTGACGTGAGCCGCCCCGCCGCCAGACGCCTCCCCGGCTTGCGCTTCGAAATCCAGGCACCGTCCGTCGTGGACGTGCTGCCTCGGATGGACGTGGGCGCGTTCGTCGGCTTCGCCTCCTCCGGCCCCCTGCACGTGCCGGTGGCGGTGGAGGACGTGGCGGACTTCGAGGCGGTGTTCGGCGAAGCCCCGCTGCTCGCATGGGACGCCGAGCGCGGAGAGCCTTTGCAAGGGCACCTGGCCTCGGCGGTGCGCGCGTTCTTCCGAAACGGCGGGCGGCGCTGCTGGGTCGTCCGCGTGGCGGGGCCCGACGCGAAGTCCAACACCTTCCCCATCCCGGGCCTGCTGCGCTGCTCGGAAGGTGGAGTCGTGAGCGCGGCCCTGGCCCGCGCGCGCTCGGAGGGAAGCTGGTCGGACCCGGTGCGTGTGGCGGCGTCCATCCATCGCGAGCTGGTGGACCTGGTGGACTGGAGCGCCACCGGGAGTGGCGAGGCGACGCTCGTGGTGACGGCCTCGGGTGGCGTGGCGGTCGGTGATTTGCTGCGCGTGGGATTCGATGGCACCGCGTGCGCGCTGCTCGTGCCCGTCGAGTCGGTGGAGGCCGTGGGCCAGGAGGCGACTCCGTCCTTTTCCGGACCCGCGCCCCGACGTGTGACGGTGCGCGTGCGCACGACGAAGGCCCGTTGGCTGGAGTCGAGCGTGGCGCCGACAGCTTTGCCCACCGTGTCGTGGGTCCGAGGAGAGGGGGACGTCGTGTCGCTCGGGGCCACGGCACTGGTGGATCCGGGGCCGGGCGAGGCGCCCCGCGTCCTCACGCTCACGTTGAGCGTGACGCCGGAAGCGGCACCTCCTCCGGGCGCGGTGCTGCGGTTGGTGGAAGCGTCCCTCGGTGAGCACTGGCTCCTGGTGGAGTCCGTCGTCCTGGGCCAGGTGGGCGCGGGCGCGGTGCAGGTCTCCGGGGTCGCCTCGCGAGTGCGGACATCCACGCCCGGGGCCGTGAGCTCCGCGCCGGCCTGGTGTGAGCGACTGACGCTGGGCCTGTGGACCCGCCGGAGCGCGGAGCAGCCCGCGCAGTTGGAGCGGCTCGGCTTCTGCCCCAGTCATCCGCGCCACTGGGCCGCGCTGCCCACGGACACCGAGCGGGCCCGGTTCGAGGACGCGGAGACGCTTCCCTCGCGGCTTCCCGAAGAGCGGCTGCCAAGTGACTGGCGCCAGGGCATCCCCAGTAGCCGCTTCCCGCTCGCGGGCCCGGGGGCACAGGGCGAGGCGTTCTCCATCCCCCTCGGCCTGTCGGACTCGCCCACTTCCTACGTGGGCTGCACGCCGCCTGCTGGAGACTCGCTGACTCGAGATGGGCTCGCGTCCTTCGACGCGGATCTCTTCCTGGATGCGGACCTGAAGTCCCTGAGCATCGAGGCCCTTCTGGCACAGGCGGACTTCCTGCGCTACCAGAGCAGTCGGCCTCGCGCGCTCAAGGGCCTCCACGCCGTCATGGACCGGCTGGATGCGACGCTGGTGGCCGCGCCCGATGCCATCCATCGCGCCTGGGTGCGCACGGGCAGGCCGCCTGTTCCACCGCCCTCGCCGAGCGAGCCACTGCCCGAGCCGGACTGGGGCACGTTCCTCGACTGCGCATATGAGCCGCCTCCCGCGCCCGCGCCGCTGGTCGCCTCGCCTCCGGAGCCCACCTCCGGGCAGCCCTTCACCCTGACCTGGGCGACGCTGCCGGGCGCGGGCATCGAGTACGTGCTGGAGGAGGCGCTGCGCCCGGACTTCAGCGACGCCGCGGTGCTGTATCGAGGGCCGCTCACCACGCGCACGTTGTACGGGCGCACGCCGGGCACTCGCTACCACCGCGTCCGCGCGGAGCGAGCGGGCATCACCGGTCCCTGGACTCCAGGTGTGGCCGTCAGCGTGTCGCCTCCCGCGCGGTGGCAGGTGCTGCCAGCGACGTCCTACGACGTGGGGCTCCTGTTCGCGGTGCAGCGTTCGCTCATGCGCATGGCGCGTGCTCGCGGGGACCTGCTGGCCGTGCTGTCCCTGCCCGAGCACTATCGTGAGGAAGACGCGCTCGCGCACGCCAGCGCCCTGCAGTCGCCCCTGGGCTCGGAGGAGGATGGCGTCCCGCCGCTCGGCTTCGCGGAGGACGCTGCGCTGTCGCACGGCGCGCTCTATCATCCGTGGACCTTCGTCTCCGAGGAGAACAAGCCCGCGGAGCCTCGGCGCATGCCTCCGGATGGCACCGCGTGCGGCGTGCTCGCCCGACGCGCGTTGGAGCGCGGGGCCTGGGTGGCTCCCGCCAATGAGCCATGGACCGGAGTGGTGGCGCTGAGCCCCGCCATGGGCCGCGAGTGGTGGCTGGACTTGCAGGAAGCGCAGGTCAACGTGGTGCGGCAGGAGCCGCGCGCCTTCCTCACCCTGTCCGCCGACACCCTGGCCACGGACCCGGACCTGCGTCCCATCCACGTCCGCAGGCTGTTGTCACTGCTGCGACGCGCGGCGCTGCGCCTGGGGGCCACGTATGTCTTCGAGCCCAATGACGCCAGCTTCCGTCGCCGCGTGCAGCGCGACTTCGAGTCGCTGCTCGGAGACCTCTTCGTCCGGGGAGCCTTCGCCGGGAAGACTCGCGACGGCGCGTTCCAGGTCGTGGCCGGCGCCGAGCTGAACACGCCCTCCCTCGTCGAGCAGGGTCGCTTCTACGTGGACCTGCGCGTGGCGCCGTCCCAACCCCTCACCTTCCTCAACGTGCGGCTCGTCCAGAGCGGCGACCGCGGGCTCGTCACGGAGGCGCGTTAGGCCATGGCCACCACCGAGGACGAGACGGTCATCGACCCCTTCATCGCCTTCGCCTTCGCGGTGGAGATCTCCATCCCCGACGTCACGCCCAAGGCGTGCTTCGCCGCGTTCTCCGAGTGCGACGGCCTGGAGATGACCATGGACGTGAAGACGATTCGCGAAGGTGGCAACAACGGTCGGCAGATTCGCCTCACCGGCGCGCACAGCTTCGGCCAGCTCACGCTCAAGCGCGGGATGACGGCCAATGACGACTTGTGGCGGTGGTTCGAAATCCTGAGGACCCGTCCCCGGCTTCGGGCCAGCGCGGAGGTCGTGATGTTCGGCCCGGCGCTGGAGCGCAAGGAGCGTGCGCGTTTCATCCTGTCGCGCTGCCTGCCCGTGAAGCTCAAGGCGCCTCCGCTCAACGCAAAGGACGGCATGGTCGCCATCGAGGAGCTTCAAATCGCCTACGAGTCCCTCACCCGCAAGGCCGGAGGCGCCTGAGCCATGTCCGACGACGCCACGCCGCTCGCGAAGGCGAAGCTCCTCCAGCTCGACTCCAACTTCGAGCACCCGATTGACGAGCAGACCACGTCCACCGTGGTGCAGTTCAACCCGGAGACGCTCAAGGTCGCCTACGCCAACCAGGTGCAGCAGCCCTCCGGTGGTGGAGATCAGCGCGGCACGCCCGCGCAGCAGTTCGTCGGCGCCGGCACCACCAAGCTGAGCGTGCAGCTCTGGTTCGACGTGACAGGGCAGCCGGAGGGCGCTTCTGACGCGGTGGAGGACGTGCGCAAGCTCACCGCGAAGGTGGCCTTCTTCATCACTCCGAAGAAGGAGGGCGACAAGTTCGTCCCGCCCGCCGTGCGCTTCCTGTGGGGCAGCTTCCAGTTCGACGGAATCATGGAGTCGATGGAGGAGTCGCTGGAGCTGTTCTCCGCCGAGGGCCTCCCCCTGCGCGCCAGCGTCAGCTTCAGCCTGGCGCAGCAGAAAATCACCGCCTTCGTCTTCGCGCCCACGCAGCCTCCCGCGGGCACCAGTCCGAACCCCAGCGGCAAGGGCGCGGGCGAGGCACCCATGAAGTCCGCGCCAGAGGGCTCGACGGTGCAGGGACTCGCGTCGAACGAGGGCAAGGGCGCGAGCTGGCAGGGCATCGCCTCCGCCAACGGAATCGAAAACCCGAGGCGACTGGCTCCGGGGCAGCTCATCGACTTGCAGGCGGGCGTCAACATCGGAGTACGGCGGTAGCGGGGGGCGTGCATGGCCGTGGTCATCAACGAGATGGAAGTGGTGAGCGCGCCTCCAACGGCGTCCACGTCGTCGGGGGGCGGCTCGGGC
>NZ_JABXEM010000096.1:0-36187 GCF_013372595.1 Myxococcus sp. AM011 | reverse complement strand
GCGCGGTTCTGGTCGGCGCTGGGGAACACGGCGTACTTCACGGGGGTGGCGGTGGGGGTGGAGTTGTTGCTCGCGGTGCCGCTGGCGCTGTTGCTACAGCGCGCGTTTCCGGGGCGAGGGTTGTTGCGCGCGGCGGTGCTGGTGCCGTGGGCGATTCCCACCGTGGTGAGCGCGCGGCTGTGGGCGTGGATGTTCAATCCGGACTACGGGCTCATCAATCGCCTGCTCCTGGGCAGTGACATCAACTGGCTGGGGGCGCCCGGGTATGCGTTGCACGCGGCCATCCTGGTGGACGTGTGGAAGACGACGCCCTTCGTGGCGCTGCTGGTGCTGGCGGGGCTGCAAGGCATTCCGGAGGACCTCTACAAGGCGGCGCGAGTGGATGGGGCGTCACCGTGGCGGACGTTCCGCTCCATCACCTTGCCGTTGTTGAAGCCGGCGTTGCTGCTGGCGGTGTTGTTCCGTTCGCTGGATGCGTTCCGGGTGTTTGATGCCATCTACGTGCTGACGGAGGGAGGGCCGGCGAACACGACGGAGACGCTGAGCATCTACGCGTACAAGACGCTGATGCGCTCGGGGGACTTCGGGTACGGGAGCACGCTGTCGGTGGCGACGTTCTTGTGCGTCGTCGTGCTGGCGGCGGTGTGGCTGCGCTTGCTGGGGCGGCAGGAGGAGGCGCGATGAAGCAGCGCGCGGGGCTGGGGACGGCGCTGGCGGTGGTGGCGTTCCTCACGTTCTTCCTGGGGCCGTTCTTCTGGCAGGTGCTGACGAGCCTGTGGCCGGATGGAGAGCTGACCCGTCCATGGCCTTCGCACCTGACGTTGGAGAACTACGTGAGCGTGTTGTGGGGGCGGCCGTTCCTGCGGGTGGTGTTGAACTCGCTGGTGGTGGCGGCGCTGACGACGGTGTTCTGTCTGGTGATTGGCTCGGCGGCGGCGTTCGCGCTGGCGAAGCTGGAGTTCCGAGGCAAGGGCCTGTTGTTGAGCGCGGCGCTGGCGGTGAGCATGTTTCCGCCGATTGCGACGGTGAGCCCGCTGTATCTCATCCTGCGAGCGGTGGGGTTGCGAGACAGTCTGGTGGGGCTGGCGTTGCCCTATGCGACGTTCGCGATGCCGTTGACACTGTGGGTGCTGACGTCGTTCTTCCGGCAGCTCCCGGACGAGCTGTATCGAGCGGCGCGGGTGGATGGCTGCACGCCGTTCCAGGCGTTCCGCCGCGTGTTGTTGCCCCTGGCGGCGCCGGGCCTGGCGACGACGGCGATTCTGGTCTTCATCTTCGCGTGGAACGAGTTCCTGTTCGCGTTGACGTTCTTGACGACGCCGGAGAAGCGCACGGTGCCCGTGGCCATCAGCCTGTTCGCCAGCGAGTACCGCGAGCCGTGGGGAGAGATTGCCGCGGCCTCCGTGGTGGCCACGCTGCCCCTGGTGGTGCTCACCGTGTTGTTCCAGCGGAGCATTGTGTCGGGACTCACGGCGGGGGCGGTGAAGGAGTAGGTTCTTCCTCCATCCCCATGATGACAGCTGCGCCTCCCCAGGTTGGCCCGTTCCGGTTGCTGAAGCGTCTCGGTAGCGGGGGCATGGGGGAGGTGTTCGAGGCAGTCAATGAAGACCTGGGGCAGCGGGTGGCGGTGAAGCTGCTGTCCCGAGAGCTGGTTCAAGAGCCCCAGATGGTGGCGCGCTTCCTCCAGGAGGGTCGTGCCCTGGTAGGGCTCGACCTGCCTGGCGTGGTGCGAGCCTTTCATTGCGAGGAACTGGCGGACCAGGTGTTCCTGGTCATGGAGCTGCTCGAGGGCTTGTCGTTGCGAAAGTGGATGACAGAGCACTCGGGCCTCGTTCCGCGCGAGTCCTCGCTGACGCTGTGCGCCCAGGTCGCGCGGGTGATGGAGGAGATTCACGCTCGGGGAATCACTCACCGCGACCTGAAGCCAGAGAACGTGTTCCTCTGCGACGATGCGAGCGCCGCTCTGGGACATCGCATCAAGCTGCTGGACTTTGGTGTCGCGAAGCTGCCTCCGTTCCGTGATGACGGGCTCGCCGCGACCGAGGTCCATACCCATGAGAACGCGTTCATCGGGACCTACCACTACATGTCGCCAGAGCAGCTCCGAAGCGCCTCTTCGGTGGACGGAGCCGCGGACGTCTACTCGCTGGGAGTGATGCTGTTCGAGCTGCTCGCTGGGCGTCGCCCGTTCGTCTCGGATGAAATGGTCGAGGTCGTCTCCGCGCATGTGAACGAGCCGGCGCCACTGTTGGGGCAGCTCGTGCCATCGATTCCGGGAGCACTCTCCACGTTCGTGGCGTCGATGCTCGCGAAGTCCCCCGCGGAGCGCCCGTCGATGGCACGGTGTCGTGACATGCTGAGCCGCCCCTGGGCGCATGAGCAGGACACCTGCCCCGTGCCGGGGCTTGCACCCTTCAGCGAAGCACAGGCGGAGCTGTTCTTCGGACGCAAGGTGGAGACAGGGAGGGTGCTCGGGTATCTCGACGAGGCCCGTTCGGGAGGACGCCGCTGGGTTTCACTGGAGGGCCCGAGTGGCGTGGGCAAGTCCTCACTGTTCCACGCGGGGGTGTTGCCGCGGCTCGGTGATACGCCGCCCTCGGGGATGCCGCGCTGGAGGGTCGCGGTGGCGCGGCCTTCCTATGAGCCCGTGCGGAGCCTCGCGAAGGCGCTCGTGGTGGCGTTCCCGGGAGCCGAGGTGGACGACGTGGAGCGAGGCTTGCGCGCGGGGCCCGAGGGGCTTCGAGCCTTCGTTCAGGCACATGTTCCCGAGGAGACCTTGCTGTTGTTGGTGGTCGAGCCCCTGGAGGAACTCTTCACTTCGGGAGCCGCTGAGCAGACGGTGCTGGATGGCCTGTTGGGAAGCATGTTGTCGGAGGAGGAGGGGCGACTGCGATTGCTGACGTGCTTGCGCAGCGACTTCCTGCACCGGCTGGAGCGGCTTCCGAAGCTGTCCCGCCTGCTTCAGGAAGCCGAGCGTTTCCTGCTGCTGCCGATGGATGAAGCGGCCCTGGCGGAGGTCGTCGATGGGATGGCGCGACGCGCGGGGCTGACGCTCAGCGAGGGTCTGGCGGCGCGGATGGTGCGTGAGGCGAAGGGAGAGGGCGGCGGGCTGCCATTGCTCGGGCATGCGCTCCGCTCACTATGGGCCATGAGCGGTGGGGCACCGCTGACGCACGAGCACTATGACCGGATGGGCGGCGTGGGCGGCGCGTTGTCTCAGCAGGCTGAGCAGCTCCTGGCGAGTCTGGGGGCGCAGGGGCGTGAGCGGGCGAAGTGGTTGCTCCTGTCGCTGGTGCAGGTGGGGCGTGGTGTCCAGGACACCCGAAGACCTCGCTCGCGGAGCGAGGTGCTGGCGGAGGCCGGAGATGATGCAGTGGCCGAGGAGGTGCTCCTGCGCTTGAGCGGGTTGTCAGGCGCGAAGAGCGGCGAGCCTGGGCCTCGGTTGGTGCTCCTGTCCGGAGGTGTCAAGGTCGAGTCGCAACGCGTGGACCTGGTGCATGAGACGCTGTTGCAGCGAGTCCGTCCACTCGTCACGTGGCTGGACGAGGAGCGGCGGCGATTGGAGGTCCTCGCGGACCTGGAGGTCGCCGCGAGGAGTTGGGAGGAAGCAAAGCGGCCTCGGGTGGGATTGCCACAGGGGACGATGCTTTCGCACTACCGGAACGGTGTGACCATCTCGGGCCGGGGCGCGCGCCGCGTGAGTCCTCGTGCGGAGGCGTTCCTCCAGGCCGCGACCCGGCTGGAGCGGAATCGTGGGTGGACTCGCAAGGCGCTTGTCCTCGCGGCATCACTGGCGATGACCGTCATGCTCCTGGTGACCGTGCAGGCCCGACAGGAGCGCGCTCGCGCCAACAGGAACCTCACCCACATCATGAACTCGGCGGAAGAGCTCGTCTCGAGCGCGGACTGGGAGCTGAGCTGGATTCCGAACACACTCGGAGTCCGGAAGGCGCTGCTGCGCGACTTGTCGAGCACCTTGGGAGGCCTTCCTCCCGAGGAACAGCACGAGCGCGAGGTGCTCTGGGGACGCATCAAGATGGACCACCGGATCGCCGACATGAGCTTCCTGAACGACACGCTTCAAATGGCCGGAGAGCACCTGCGGCAGGCGCGGGGGCTTCTTGAGACAGGAGAAGCGCTCGGCGTTGGAGGCGACGACTATCGCATGCAGTGGGCGTTCAACCACTCGAAGCAGGGCAAGGTCGACATGGCGGCGGGGAGGCTGGTTCAGGCGCGAGCTCGCTTCCAGCAGTCCATCGAGTACTTCGAGGCCCAGCGCGCCATTTCACCGAACTCGATTGATGGGGACCGGGACTCCGCGGTGAGCATGGGCGAGCTGGCGGAACTGGAGCTCGTCGAGGGGCGAGTGGATGAAGCCCTTCGTTGGTTCGGCAAGTCCCTTCCGCTGTTCTCCAGAACGGACCCGGACTACGGCGCCACACTGCATGCCCAGGCACTGGCGCATCAGGCCGAGGCGCTGCGACGGGCAGGGCGCCTCGCGGACGCCCGGCTTCTGTTGGATGAGGCCGTGGAGTTCATGACGCATGAGGTGGCTGCCCATCGAGGAGATCATCACCGCAAGTGGGTGATGGGGTGGGTCCGACTCTGGAATGCACGGCTCGCGGCCGACCAGCAACGATGGGTGGACGCGGAGGCGAGCTACGAGCTGGCGACGAAGCTGGGAAGGGAACTCCTCGAAGGTGAACCCACGAGCAAGCGCTTCTCCCTGATGCTCCTGGAAGCGCTGCGCGGGCACGAGGCGCTGGCACGGCGACGAGGAGACTTCTCTCTCTCGACACGGTTGCGGACGGTTCGATGCCCGTGGGTCGAGGACTTCATCAAACGAGACGCTGACGACGTGCGCTTCAGGGCCTTGTCGTGCGAGGGTTCCATGCCGTGATGGGGGATGGACATGGATGAGTCCTCGCTGTCGAAGCTGTCGTTCGAGGAACTGCTGGACCAGGTTCGGGTGGGAGCGGCGGGCGCGCGTGATGAGCTGGTGCGTCGCTACCAGTCTCGGGTGACCGCGCTGCTGAAGGACCACCGCGAGCAGGCCGCGAAGGTGGGGGCGAGGCCCTCGGACATCACCCAGGAGTCTCTGTGGAAGGCTGTCCAGCATGTCGACACCTTCCGAGGTAGGAGCGAGGGGGAATGGTGGAAGTGGCTCAGCCGCATCGTCTCGAATCAGGTTGTCGAGACCTATCGGAAGGGCAACCGGAAACGGAGGGATGAGTCCAAGACAATCCCCCTGGATGCGGAAGAAGCGCTGGAAGTACGGTCTGGGGAGCGCAGCCCGAGTCAGGTGAGTGCCCATCAGGAGGAGTGGAGGCGTCTGCTCTCCGCTTTCCGATGGCTCGAGGAGCGCCAGCCGGATCAGCACGAAGCCCTGAAGCTGCACTATCTGGAAGAGCTCTCCGTACGAGACATCGCTGAGCGAATGGGCAAGACGCTCAAGGCCGTCGATGGACTCATGGCTCGTGGGAGTCGAGCGCTGGAGGCCTACATGGCCGAGGAGCCGACCGAAGAGGGGGCCCTGTCTCCAGAGGACGCCACGCGGCGGAACCTCGCGGATGCCGCCTTCTCCAAGTACCTCCGTCGACGTGAGGCGGGAGACCGGGTGGAGGTGGAGGCCTTCGTGGCGGAGCATCCTGATTGCGCGGAGGAGCTGCGAGGAATGCTTCACTGGATGATGCGGTTGCGCGAGCTGGACCCCTCCAGGAAGCCCTGATGATGTCGTCCGGTTCGCGGGTAGGGGCATACGTCATCGTCCGCCGCGCCGCGGTGGGAGGGTCGAGCAACGTCTATCTGGCGCGTCACTCGGATGACGGGACCTTGGCGGCGGTGAAGATGCTGAGCGCGACCGCGAGCCTGGAGAAGGAACTGGTGGCTCGCTTCCTCAATGAGGCGCGGACGCTGCAGCAACTCCAACACCCCTTTCTCGTGAAGGCCCTCGAGCTGGGGATGCTTTCCGATGAGGGGGCGCCCTTCCTCGTGCTGGAGTGGCTCCCCACGAGTCTTCATGAGTTCCTTCGGCGACAAGGTGGCCGGCTTGCACTGAGCGATGCTCTCCAGGTGCTTCGTCAGCTCTCGGGCGTGCTCCACTTCCTGCACGGACGCGGGGTCATCCACCGAGACCTGAAGCCAGAGAATGTGCTGCTCGCGGGAGAGCCTCCAGATGCGTTGGAGGTCCGGCTCGTGGACCTGGGACTGGCGAGACTCGTTCCGGAGGAGGGGGCGCCGCTTCCGCCGCTTCATGTGTCCACGGCCCGGGAGGCCCTGCTTGGGACGGGCGAGTACATGGCCCCCGAGCAGTGGACGAGTCCCAAGGGCGTGGACGCGAAAGTCGACGTGTATTCACTGGGAGCGCTCGGCTTCCACCTCCTCGTGGGGGAGCCACCATTTGGTTCGGGGGAGCGCAGCGGCTTGAACTTCTTGCACGTGGTGCGGCCCCCTCCCTTGGAGCGGTTGGACGGACTGGTTTCCGAGCCGCTCCGGGCGCTGCTGGGCGCGATGCTCGCGAAGCAGGCCCGCAAGCGGCCTTCCATGCAGGAGGTGCTTCAGGCGCTGGAGCGACTTGTGGCCTGAGCCGCGAGGGATGGGACCGCGTTCGGCGTCCTTCCTCGGGGATGTCCCCAATGCGTGAGGTGCGACATGTGGACCGTGGAACAGGCGATGCAACGGCTCGTCGAGGAACTGGAGCTGACACCCGCTGAGCGCGAGAACGTGACGCGGCAGCATGGAGTGGTTCGTCAGGTGTTGCGTGAGCGGCTGGCTTCGGCGGAGGAGTTCCTGTCGGGCTCCTACAGTCGAGGGACCGCGCTTCGCCCCCTGCATGACGTGGATGTGTTCGTCGTGCTCGACCCCGTACGTCAGCCCCGGGGCCAGCGGACTCCGGATGACCTGCTCCGAGAGATTCGACAGGTGTTCAAGCAGCAGTGGCCCGAGCGTGCGCTGCCTGCCTTCCAGCGGCACTCCCTGCGCATCGATTTCTCCTCGGGAATCCACGTCGATGTCGTGCCCGCATATCGGCATGAGCAGGGGGGCTACCTGATTCCTCAGCGGGACACCGGCGCCTGGATTCGGACGGACCCGAAGGCGCACCAGGAGGCGTGTGCCCAGGCGGACCGGGCCGCGGGAGGTCGGCTCAATCCCCTCATCAAGCTGGTGAAGCAGTGGAACCGCGCGAGGGACAACAACAGCCCGCTGCGCTCCTTTCATCTGGAGGCGATGTGCTACTCCGCGTTCCCGTCGCCTCCCGAGGGCTCGTTGTTGGAGCGGCTCGAGGTCCTGTTCCGTCGCTTGTCGGAGCAGGTCATGAAGACCTGCCGAGACCCGGCGAAGCTGGGCGTCGCCGTCGATTCGCTGATGGAACCTGGGGACCGGGAGCAAGCTCGGAACCTGTTCCAGAACGCCTTCCGGGAGGTGGGCCTCGCCGTCCAGGAGCGCGTGTCGAACCCGGAGCAGGCGCACCAGCGGCTCTCGAAGCTCTTCGGGTCCGTCTACCGAAAGCGGGGGCCCTGAGCGCCCGCGAGAAAGTGAGAGCGCTCGCGAGGGGGCCGCGCTCGGTTGGCGTCTTCCCTGAGGGACGCCGTCAACCGAGGTGCGCACATGTCGAACGCGGAACTCTCCATCAACCCCAGGACGCAGGCGCTCATCCTTCGCTACGAGCACGACCGGCCCGTCATCGAGGACGCCGCACGCCAGACGCTGAAGCGAGATGGCCTGGAGGGCTACCGCGACGTGGCCAGCGCGGTGCTTCATCCCCATGACGAGAAGCTCTCCGTGCGCTCGCTGCGGGGGCCGGAGTGGGCAGGGGCCTTCCTGGAGAACGAGCGCTTCGCGAGCGCGCTGGTCGGCAAGGAGAAGGAGTTGGGTCTGGACCACCTGCCGGTGCATGTCTTCGGGTGCGCGCCGCTGGCACTGATGCTCCACCTGGCCTCGTGTCTGCCTCGGCGTCCCCTGCGCGTGTACCAGCAGTCCCAGAATGGGGAATGGTCGCTGGGGTTCGACCGGGACCTGGCTGCCTCACCCGAAGAATTCCTCATGGTGGAAGGGTTGCCTCGGGCGAAGCAGGGCGGCACGGGGCTGGTGGCCCTCGTGGTGGAGGTGACTCGCTCCATCGGTGAC
The DNA here is from genome assembly GCF_013372595.1 of Myxococcus sp. AM011. NCBI lineage: Bacteria > Pseudomonadati > Myxococcota > Myxococcia > Myxococcales > Myxococcaceae > Myxococcus > Myxococcus sp. AM011. The sequence goes on along the minus strand of NZ_JABXEM010000096.1, from coordinate 28,060 downwards.
CAGGCACTGGCGGCGTTTCGCAGGGAGCATGGCTCGAACCTCCTGGCCGAGGTTCGTGTGCGCCCCGTGCGCGGTCCCGGACCGGATGCCATCCGGAGTCCCGAGGAAGTCACCCGTGCGGCGGAGCAGCTTCGTGGCGTGCTCGGCGACCTCCACGAGCGCTTGGGCGGTGCGACGTCCGTGCTGCTGGCCATGGACTGCCCGGTGAGCTTCGCCGCCGCGCTGGGCACCGCTGTGAACGTGAACGCGCAGCTTCCCCTGTGGCTTCATCACTACGACGCCGAACGCAAGCAGTACATGCCCGTCCAGGAGCTGAAGGCCGGACGTTCAGCGCCCCTGGCCACGGAGCCCACGACCGAGCAGTTCGCCGATGCGGCGAAGGTGCTCGCCGAGGTGCGGAAGGTCCACCAGGAGCTGGTGGCCTGGCTGTCCGAGCCCGCGCAGCAGGGCCTCGTCGATGCGCTGGACGGGAAGAAGTTCCTGCGGAGTGTCGTGGAGGATGTGCCGGCGATGGCGCCCACTGAGCTCTACCGTCATGTCGGTGGCAAGTGGGGGTTCGACGTGGGGATGCTGCTGGGGCTCAAGGCGCTGCGGCAGCGGGTGGGCGCCGACGACTGGCGGGAGTGTGTCCGCCTGTTCATGGTCCACGAGGTCTTCCATGTTCATCAGGGCGGGCTGACCTCGTACACGTTCAGCGGGAGCGGGCGCACGGGCTTCGTGCTGGAGGCGGCGGACTTCGACGCGGATGCCATCGCCATCGAGGCGGCACTGGCGTGGCGCAAGTCGAAGCAGGCCCGGACGGTGGAGGACGCAGGCGAGACGAAGACGATGGAGTCCATCATCTGGAACGCGATGGAGAGCCTGCGAGTCTTCGAGCCAGAGAAGCCCATCCGCATGCTCTCCGAGCGTCGCCTGCGTCGCTACCTCATCTGGCTGTTCCAGGTGTGCCGGCTCAATGCGCTCGGGTTGACCGACGAGCAAGGCCCCGCGCCGAAGCTGGAGCGCGCGACGGTGGAGATCGCTGGCCTGAAGTCGTCTCCGGACCCGTTCGAGACGTATTCGCAGCAGCGGGTGGGGCTGCTCGATGTGGACCCTCGCGACGAGCTCATCACGGGCATCTACTTCCAGCGCAAGCTCGTGCGGTACCCTGATGGGCGCTGGGTGGCCCACGTGCTCGAGGCGCTCAGCCGCTGGGACGAGAAGTCACGCGAGGACGCGCAGGAGGGGATGCGGCGGCTCTTCGAGGAACTCTTCAACCGCCACCGCGAGCTGATTCAGCCTCGGTAGAGGAGGCCGGCGGACATGGGCGAACAGAGCGCGTCCCGACTCGAAGGGGACAGGTACCAGTATCTGTATGGCTGGTACGAACTGCTCCACCTCCTCGATGAGGACTGTCCCTTCGAGTGTGGCTACATCGAGCATCCGGATGCGGGCGCCGCGGATGATGTCACGCTGCACGCGAGGGAGGGCTCGGGCATGGCGAGTCGCTACGTGCAGGTGAAGTGGCACGTCGACCACCGGAGCCAGTACTCGTTGGACTCGCTCTGCGAGGTGCCTGGAGGAAGAGGGCGCTCGTTGTTGCATAAGCTCTTCGCGAGCTGGCGGAAGTTGCGCGAGCGAGGGTCCGTGGAGGTGTGGCTGGTGAGCAATTGGGGCGTCGAGGAGCGGCTGGGGCGCTATCTGCGCGGGAGGGACCATGCGCTCACGCCGGAGTTCTTCACCGAGTCACGGCCGGGTTCGTTCAACGAAGGGAGTGCGCGCTGGGGGGCGATGTGCGAGGCGCCGCTCGAGGAACTGCGAGGGTTCTTCGGAGACCTGCGGTTGCGGCTCGGGTACGCGAGCATTCGCGAGTTGGAGGTGCAGGTGGACGTGCGCATGGACCAACTCGGGTTGCGGCAGGGTGTCAATCCGAGGGCGAGTGTGCTGGACGGTCTGCGCGAGTGGGTGGAGGTGTCGGGTGATGCGAAGCGGGTGACGCGGGAGTCGTTGAGGGCGTTCCTGCGGGCGCGGGAGCTGTTCGCACCGCATGACGGAGGGCCCACCGTGAGCCTGTGGATTCATGGGTGGGCGCGTCGGAAGTGGGAGTGTGCGCCGACGGAAGAACTGGACTGGACGCCGTATTTCGACCGGGAGACGCGCGGGCTCCCGGGAGAGACGGTGTGGCGCGAGACGCTGTTGCCTGAGTTGTGTGCGGCGAAGCAGCGATTGGCGGACCGGCCGGAAGGGGCGCTGGTGGACTTCCGGGGCAAGCTGCCGTTGAGCCTGGTGCTGGCGGTGGGCTTCCATTTCTCGGAGACGGCTGGCTTCCGATTCCGTGCCGAGCAGCTCACGCGAGGAGAGACGTTCCTGTGGCGTTCGGACGTAGGGGCCTCGGAGCGCCGGTTGCGTGCGGTCGAGAGGGAAGCGAGCCCGGAGGGGAAGGCGTTATTGGTGATGTTCCAGCTCACGAATGACGCCAGTCTGGACCTGGAGCGCTTCGAGATGGAGCACCCGGGGGTGTATCGCGCGGTGCTCGTCCTGGAGCCGGAAGGAGGACCAGGAGATGGGGCGGTCACCTCGGCGGGAGATGCCGTGGCGTTCGCGGTTCAGGCGCGGGAGCTGATTCGACGTGCGAGGAACCGATACCGCGCCACCTGCACGCATCTTCTGCTCTATGCGCCGTCTGCGTGTTGCCTGTTCCTGGGACAACGGCTCAACGCGGTGGGGCTGGTGGTGGTGCATGAGCGCACCGCGGATGAACGGTACGTGCCCGTGTTCACGCTTCAGACGGGGTGAGGACTCGGCGCTTTCGCGGAAGGCGTTGCGCTCCCCGTCCCGGAGCCCATCCTCGGACCCGTCCCGCCGTCGCTCGCCGTGATGCTGGGCTGGCGTTGGCGGACTCCTTGCAGCCAGGCGAGGGCCGAGGCCGAGGAGCCACACCCATGGGCAGATACGCATACCGGGTCGCGCTGGGCGTCATGTTGTTTCCTGGCCTGTGCTGGGCGGAGGTGCTGGACAAACAACAGGCTCCTTGGGAGCCCGCTCCAGTCCTGGCGACCCTCGTGATGTCCATGCTCTGTGCCCTGCTTATGCTGTGGCGCCGAGGCAGGCTATGGCGCGTGGCCTGCGCTCTCTCGGTCTTCTGGGCCTTCGTCTGGTTCCAGAACGACTTCTTCAGCGCGGACGTCGGCCCCGTTCTCCAGGCGGAGCTCACTTCGACCGAAGCACGGACGTACGTGGGCCTCTTGCTCGTCGAGGCCCTGCTTCCCGCTGTCGTGACGCTGGGAGGGCTCTTGCGATGGCGCCTGGTCTCTGGGCAGGACTGAACCTGTCCACAGTCGATTCGAGGTGGGGCGCCGGGATGCGTTGCTGAAGCGCTGGATGCTCTCCGAGGAAACGCGAGCGAGCCTCAGTGACGACGTATCGGGAGGCCAATGGCCTCACGAACCGCTCGGAGGGCCGCATCTGGAGAGGTGAAGGCAAGGGAGATGAGTCGTGCCAGTTCCGATTCGTCCATGGCCGCGAGGCGCTGTTCCTCCTCGGGGGATACCGTGAGTTCCCGGCTGTGCGCGAAGGTGACGAGGGTTCGAGCGCGATCTCTGGTCCGTTCGAGAGCTCGTTCCTGTGCGCGCAGTTCTTCCCAGAAAGGTGAGTCGATCATGATGCTCCTCAAGGACGGGCTGAGCCGCTCGCTTCCGAAGCGGCGTGAAGTAAGGGTACCCAGGACGACGAGCAAATCCAGCCTCTCTTGTGACGAGAGGTCCGTGGCTTGTCGCAAGCGTTCCTCGGCCCAGGTCGCGCGCTCGGGCCCCGCTCGTGCATCCAGGACGGAGAGCGGCACGAGTCCGGTGGCAGCCTGGAGGGCCGGCTGGGAGAAATCCACCTCCCAAAGCCTGACAACCAAGAAATCAAAGGCAAGCACCTGCCGGCCGCGACAGTGGACGCGGTAGGGCGGACGAACACCTTCCGCTTCCGGCACAACCAGGAGGACCACGGGCAACACTGGCAGCCCTTCACGCAGATGGATGCGCACCGTGTAATCCAGGAACCTCCGGGCGAAGTCGGGGTCGGCCTGCGCCTGAATCTCCAGTTCCACGGCGAAGCGCTCCGAGGGTGCCTCGACGACCAGGATGGCGTCCGCGCGGCGCTCGGACTGCGGAAGGCTGGTGTCGGCGGCGTGCACGAAGGTCGGCGCATCGGAACCGAAGAGGAGCAGGAGCAGGTGTTCCGGATGGTTCTGCACCAGGCGACGAAGCACGAGGTCGAAGTAGGGGCCCATGGTCTACTTGAAAGGTAGTCTATGGGTCTGAAATCCAAGAGGTAGGGTCTTCGCCGCGAGAACCCCTCCGTGACGTCAGTCCACGATGAACAGCTTCGCCCCGGTCTCAGTCGATGAGCGGTGCGCGCCGTCGTCATCCGCGACCTGGTAGCTCATCATCGGCCCGAGCTCGAAACGCCGGCCGTCCTTCAACTCCGTGAGCAGCATCCCCTCGAGCACGAGCAAGATATGTCCCCGGCTGCACCAGTGGTCCGCCACGTACCCCGGTGTGTACTCAACGAGCCGGACCCGGATGTCTCCCGCCTGCAGCGTCCGCCAGAACGCCTTCCCCGTCTCCCCAGGGTGCTCCGTGGGTTGGAGCGTGCTCCAGTCCGTCGTGCAGAAGGGAATGTTCGAGATCTTCAGATGAAGCTCCTTCCAGATGCAGGGCTCGTGCGACAGGAGACCGACAGGATGCGATGCGCGCCTCGGCCTCCCAAGATGGGCGGCCGGGCGCCCCGCCCTCGACTACCGCGCGTCCAGCGCTCCCGCCCAGATATCCTTCACGCCACCGATATGGTCGAACGCGCAGTGCGCGGCTCCCGCGATGACGTTCTCCTCCAGCGGCACGGAGTATCCACGGTACGCCGTCACGCTGGCACGGATGTCCGTGAGGTACTCATCCTGGTCGCCGTACGAATAGAACAGCTTCGTCGGCCCACGCACCTCGGGCCGCGTGCTGTCCCAGTCCAGCGAGCCACTCCACGGCGCCTCTCCACCGCACCCCAGTGCATAGACACCGCGATAGCGATTGCCGTACTTCGGCAGGAAGCTCGCCGTGAGGAGCACCGCGCCACCTGAAGACCCGCCGAACAGGATGGGCTCGTTGTTGAGGTCCCATCGCTTGCGCAACGTATCGATGACCTCCGTCAGCGCCCGCGCGTTGTCCCCCGCGATATCCCGGTCCGCCTCCGTCGCGGTGTCCGAGCACGTCGTCAACGTGGGCTTCGTCCACCACGCGCACTTGTTCGGCGCGAGCGCTGACACGTAGAGCGTGTCGTGGTCGAACGCCCACGGTGCCTGCAGGCGCGGCGCCGTGTTCCCCGTGTGCGCCCGCGCCCCGTCACCGTGCAGGTAGATGGCCAGGTTCAACGGCACGGCGACGATGCCCGTGCGGGGCTCGACAATCTTCAACTCGACGCCCGCCACCTGCGCGACACAGAACGTATAGGTCTGGTTGTCGGCCACCACCGTGCCCGTGCTGTCACACGGCAGCTTCCCCGTGCCGTGCGAGCTGCCCGCATCCGGGAAGGGCTCCGTCCCCGCGTCCGAGCCCGCATCCGTTCCGGCATCCGAGCCCCCATCCGCGCCGTCGGGAATGCCCGCGTCCGCGCCTCCATCCGTCGTCGGCGGTACCGGGTCCGGGTCATCCGAGCAGGCAGCGAGGGACAGCGTGAGCAGGGCGGCGACGAGGAATCGATGCATGGGGTGTCTCGGGCGAAGGATGAACAGGACCCCAAACTACCGCGTCCCCGTCGCCCCAGACCGCTGTTCACCACCCCACGTTCCGCACAGCGAACGTCGCGACCTGGTGGGTTTCGATGGGTCTCCCAGAATTCTGGTGAGGCCATCTCTCGGGCGCTCACGCGGTGCGGGCTCCCCACCCAGACGCGGTGCGGGCAAGGCAGGCTTCGCCCGGCGTCGCTGCAAGCAGTTGCGCGGGGTCCATGCGAGTCCTTGGCATCCAATCAGGCAAGGCTGTCGGTCCTGAGCGCCTGTTTCCAGATAGGGCTCATTCCGCAACTATTTGCAGATCCAGGAAAGTTGGGACGTAACCCTGTGCCTGCCTTCTCGATAATAGGGTGTCAGTTCTGACGAAAAGGGGATTGTTCCATGGGCGGTCTGTCACCCACGGGTGGTGGTTCAGGCGCTTCGGGCGCGGCGGCGGCAGCGGAAGCAGCACGTCGCGCCGAGGAAGCTCGCCAGCGAGCGGAAGCAGCGCGCAAGGCAGCGGAGGCCGCGCGCAAGGCAGCGGAGGCCGCACGCAAGGCCGCTGAAGCCGCTCGTCAGGCGGCGGAGGCCGCGAAACGACAGCAAGCCGTCGCGCAGAAGGCCGCCGCGGACGCCCAGAAGAACGCGCGGAAGCCCGGGCAGAAACCCGAAGAGGCGCAGAGGACGAAGACGGAGGCCGCCAACGCGGAGAAGGCGAAGCAGGCCGCCGCGCGGAAGACCGCCGCCGCGGAGAAGCAGCTCCAGGCCGCCGAGGAGAAGGTCGCCCTCACCGCGAAGAAGGCCGAAGAGGCCATGGGCAAGGCGAACACCGCCGCCACCGAGGAGAAGAAGCCTCAGCCCTACACGCAGAAGGACATCGACGGCGTCAAGCCGAAGAAGAACGAGCTGGTCTCCGCCTTCGAGGGCACCAGCCGCAAGGCCGAGCTGGAGAAGCTGCTCGGCACCACCGCGCCGCCAAAGGCCGAGGCCCCCGCGCGGCAACCCGTCGCGGGCGAGAAGCCTCCCGAGGCGCTCAACGCGGTGGACGCCAAGGACGTCCAGGACGCCGCGAAGTTGAAGGACGGCCAGAAGTTCAAGGACCCGTCCTCCGGCGCGACGTACGACGTGAAGAAGAACGCCCTCACCGGCGAGACGCAGCTCTCCGACGCGAAGAGCGGCAACACCGTCACCATCAAACCGGACGGCAGCTACACGTCCACGGTGACGGCGAAGGAATCGCCGAAGGAAGGTGGCACGCGCGAGACGACGTGGACGAAGTCCGCGGACTCCAAGGGCAAGACGACGAGCCTGGAGTCGCGCAAGAGCCAGTCGACGCAGAGCCCGGAGACGGGCCTCACCACCACCACGTCCACCACGAAGTACAACCCCGCCACGTCAGTGCCTCTGTCGCGCTCCGAAGAGGTGCGCATGGAGAAGGCCTCGGCGGCGCTGGTGGGACGGCCCGGCACGCCCCAGGGCCCGACGACGGTGACGACGGACACGGAGTTCAATGCGCAAGGCCTGCCCGCCAGGCAGGTGAAGAAGACGGAGATCCACACCCCGGGCTTCGATGGGAAGGCCATCAGCGACTTCGAGGCGAAGCAGGGCAAGGCCCTGAACGACGCCTCCAAGGGCGAGGACCACCACGACACCAACCGGGACCCCACCTCCCTCAAGCCCGGCGAGTCCAGCCTCACGACGACGGAGGAGATTCGCTTCAACGCGAAGGGCGAGCCCGCCACCTCCACGCAGAAGACGGAGTCGGTGTCCACGCAGCCGCTCGCGTCGGACAAGAACGGCAACGGCGTGCAGGTGGCGCGCAGCCAGCAGGAAGTCACCTACGGGCCCAAGGACGCCGCGTCCACGGACTCGCTGCCCGCGCTCACCCGGCAGGCGCAGGGCCACATCACCAGCAACACCACCGTGACGGGGTATGACCCGGACGGCAGCCGCTTCGACGACGGCTACGCGAACCGGACGCAGACGTCGTTGAAGTCCTCCGGCACCGTGGGCCCCGACGGCCAGCTTCAGATGAAGCACGAGCCCACGGAGGTGAAGAGCCTCCAGGAGGCGGACGACAACCGTTGGAAGTACGACCACGTCAGCTTCGAGACGGGCGCCGACGGCAAGGTGGCGTCGGGCGCGAAGCCCAAGGAGCTCGACAAGGAGCGCCAGCTCCCCTGGTACCAGGACGCGAAGGACTTCGTCACCGAGGGCCTGAGTGACCTGGCGGGCATGGCGGGGGACTTCGCCAAGGACGCGCTGGGCTTCGCCAAGGACGTGGTGCTCAAGCCGATTGACTACGTCATCGACCAGGTGACCGCGCCCATCGAAGGCGCGGTGGCGGACGAAATCAAGAAGCTCAACAGCGCGGGCGACACGCTGACGTTGAGCGGCAACCTGGACGTCAAGGTCGGTCTCAAGGCCGGCATCGAGGGCGAGGTCGAGGTCGAGAAGACCGCCGACGGCAAGTACCAGCTCTCGGCCGAAGTGACGGGTGACGTGGGCGTGGGCCTGGTGGGCTCGGCGTCCCTGTCGGCCGGTGGCCGCATGGAGATGACGTTCGACACGCCGGAGGAAGCGGCGAAGGCGGCCGTCATCCTGGGCAAGGGGCCCGCGGCGCTGGCGTCCGGTGGCGAGGACCACAAGTTCCTCCTCGACCACCTGTCGGCCATGGAAGTGAACATCGGCGCGGAGGCGGAAGCGGGTCTCGGCGGCAAGTTCGGCCCGGCCAGCGCGGAGCTGTCCGCGAGCATCGGCGCGACGACGAGCTTCCGGGTGGAGTTCGAGAAGGGCAAGCCCACGAACCTGGTGCGCTCGCTCGAAATCGAGGGCTCCGGCGCGGCGAGCATCGCCGGCGGACTCAAGGGCAAGGCGGGCCTCAACCTCGGCGGGGAAATCACCGGCTCCGTGAGCTTGGAGACGAGCATTCCGCTGGACGCGAGCAAGCTGGACGCCAAGGACGTGCTGGCGTTCCTGGCGAGCCCGGGCACCGCGCCGTTCGCGGGACCCGCGGAGACGAGCATCTCCGTGGAGGGCTCGGTGGACGCGGGGCCGAAGGGGCAGTTCTTCACCGCGGAGATCAGCGGGCTGAAGGGTGAGCAGCTCCAGCAGGTGACGAAGAACCTGATGGACGGGAAGTTCGACACCGCCTTCGACGGCCTGGACGTGGACGCGAAGTTCACCACCGGTTCGTTCACGGACCGCGAGCTGGGCATCGGCGCGAAGCTGGGTGTGGTGGACTTCGAGCTCAACGCTCGGCACCGCGATGTCACGGCCGAAGGCGGCAGCGGCGGCGCCGGCACCACCGTCAGCCTCGGCGGCGGACGACGACGCCACGGCAGTGACGGCTCGAATGGTTCCAACGGCTCGAATGGTTCGAACGGAACCAACGGCTCCAATGGCACCAACGGTACGAACGGCACCAATGGTTCGAACGGAACCAACGGTTCGAACAAGCCGAAGCCGGGCACCACGACGACGAGCCCTGGCACTGACACTCGCACGGGTGCTCCGACGGGTGGCCCCGAGCAGACCGGGCGTCCTCCCGGGAACCGGGTGGAGAACAGGCCCACGACTCCCACCGAGTACCGGGTGAACCCGGCGACGGGGCAGTTGGTGCCCTTGCCTCCGACGGCGGCCCCCACGCGGCCCGAGGTGGGCACCGACAACACGGGACGTCCTCCCGTGCCCGTGGTGCGCAACCCGGAGCTCCAGGGCCGCACGACGCAGGTGCGCTACGACGACGGCAAGGTGCGCATCGAGGCGGGCCCGGATGCGACGAAGGAGGACATCCAGGCGCACATGGAGACGGCGCGCGTGCTCCAGCGCTACGAGGGCGCCACGGGCAAGGTGCGCCAGCTCATCGACAAGGTGAAGCAGGCCATCACCGGCATGCCCGGCTACGGCACCCAGGGCTTCGAGTCGCGGCTGGAGGTGCAGAAGCTCTCAGGCATCCTCAAGAACCTGGAGGCCACGCAGGCCAGCCTCAACGAGGCGGTCTCTGGCGCGACGGGCAAGACCACGCCCGCGACGGCAGACCAGCTCAAGGACCTGGAGCAGCGCATCGCGAGCGTGGAGAACCAGCTGCGCACCCATGCCTCCCAGGTGGACTCGCTCACCTCGGGGCAGGGCCACGTGGACATGGTGGACGATGTCACGCGCCCCCCCGCGGAGCGGATTCAAACGGCGCTCCAGAACACGCCCGAGAAGCTCTACCCGCCCGCGTTGCGCGAGCAGTTCGCGAACGACACGCGGTTCCAGGAGACCTTCTCCAACATGACACCAGGAGAGCAGCAGCTCACGCTGGAGCGGCTCTCCACGCGGCGTTATACGCCCGAGCAGCTCACCACCGAGATGACCCGGCTGCGTGAGCAGCTCTCCACGGCGGCGGGCCCCATGAGCCAGGACGCCAGCCCGGAGCAGCGCACCTCCGAGCAGCGTGATGCCATCCTCAGGGACTTCCGGGAGGTGGGTGGCAAGCCTGGCCGCTATCAGACCTATGTCTCCGACTCGAACCTGGCGGCCAACCGCCAGCAGGTCTCCGCGATTCGCGACAACCTGAACGCCTTCAACCCCGACTCACTGATTGTCGTGGAGCGAGGTGGTGCGTTCCTGGGCGACGTCCTGACGCATGGCGACCCGGCGCTCGAGGCCAGGCGGACGACCATCGAGAAGGCCAAGGGCACCCAGCCCTACGACAAGATTCGCGAGGAGCTCGAGAGGAAGATCGCCAACGGGGAGACGCGCTTCGCCTTCGTGGATGCCTACATGGGTGGCGGCTTCGCCAACGGCCTCCAGAAGGTCATGGACGACGTGCGCAAGGCGCATCCCGACAAGAACCTGGAGTTCCGCGTCAACTGGATGCGCGAGGAACTTGGGTTCGAGGACCAGGTCCCGTCCATCGGGAGCGATGATGGTCGTCCGACGCTGCGGCTCCCGAGCTCCGGGTTGCCGGACTCGGGAAGCATCAGCCATCTGGAATTCAACGTGCCGCTCGTGATTGGAGATGATGCGCCCGCGCTTCAGAACACCCAGGTGCCAGGGGAGTCGATTAAGATATTCGACAAGGATGGTCGCCTGAAGGTCGTGAACCCACGGGAAGGTGAGAGCACTCGCGATTTGATCATCCGAGTGCTCAACGGAGAGGAGAGCTAGTTCATGGCGCTGGCATGCCGCGAGTATGTGACGCCCTATCGCGCGGGCACGAAGAAGGACGACTACGAGCGGCTCATGGCGCTCAAGCAGGCGCTCGACCCGCTGCTCAAGCAGCGCAAGAGCCTGCGCTTCAAGGCGAAGGCCTTCCACAAGGTGGAGGAGCTGGAGAACGAGCTGCTGGACCCGAAGGTCGTCCTGAAGGTCTCGGGAGGAGAGCTCCCGGTCATCTGGCTCAACCTCACGTATACGCCGGGAGACGTGTCCGCGGAGGCGCTCCAGCCGCTCGAGAAGCAGTTCAATCTGCGGCTGCTCGGTGAGTTCGTGGACGAGAAGGCCGTCTGATGTCGGGCGCATGAGCCCCCGGGAGGTTTCGGGGGCTCATCGCCGCGCGGCGCTCTCAGGTCCGACTCACGCTCCGCTCGCCGCCACCTCGTTCCACAGGCTCTCCCCTTCGAGCACCGTGTTCAGCGGTGCTCGCTTCAGGGCCACGTGCAGCAGCACCGCGGCGAGCTGGTCCAGGTGGATGGGGCGCAGGCCGCCCATCAGCGGCAGCTTCGCGAGCATGCGCAGCAGCGCGGGCGGGTGGTGGTACTCGCCCTCGAACGCGGGCGGGCGCACCACCGTCCAGGGGATGCCGCTCTCGCGCACCAGCCGCTCCGCTTCCGCCTTCGCCTTCAAGTACGCCCCCACCGGTCGGCCCGCGCCCACCGAGCTGAGCAGCACCAGGTGGTCCACCCCCGCCTGCTTCGCCGCCTCCACGAGCTGCCGCGTGGTGCCGATGTCGCTCGTCTCGTAGGTGTCTCCCGACGCGAAGCGCTTGCGCATCGTCCCGATGAGCTGGAGCACCGTGGTGCTGCCCTTCATCGCCTCCGCCAGCGGCTCGCCGCGCGCCAGCTCGACGACGGCCTTGCGCGGCCAGCTCTTCGCGGGCTCGGTGTCCGCGCTCTTGGGGCGCACATGTGCAATCAACGGCACGTCGCGCGCCAGGGCCTGCTTCACCACGTTGCGCCCCGTGGCGCCCGTGGCTCCGGCGACGAAGAGAAGGCGGGACGGCTGCGTCATGGCGGCGGCTCCAGCGTTGGGAAGAGAGGGCCCTCTTCAGCACACTGGAGGGTGGCTGCCCAGCCCGTCGGACGCGCTCAGCGCCGCGCCTGTCCGGTGTCGCCCACCTCGCGCGCGTGGGACAGGTCCTCCAGGAAGAAGGCCTCCATCTGCTTCGCGGCGTCCAGGTCCTCCATCACCAGCGAGCCCTCCTCCAGCACGTTGAAGGACAGCGGGTCGTAGTTGATGGAGCCCACCAGGACGAGCCGGTCATCCACGAGCATCGTCTTCGCGTGCATCATCGACGGCTGGTACTCCCACACGCGCACGCCCGCCTCCAGCAGCGCCTCATACGACGCCCGCTGCGCCACGGTGATGATTCCCTGGTCGTTGAGGTCCCCTGGCGCCAGCACGCGCACGTCCACGCCCGCGCGCGCCCGCTCCCGCAACAGCTCCGACAGCGGCCCGTTCGGCGTGAAGTACGACTGCGCAATCCACAGCCGCTTCGTCGCCGCGCGCACCATCAACTGCGTCAGCCGCTCCGCGCGCGTCACCTCCGGGTTCGCCGTGCTGCCCACGAAGGCCGCCCAGCCCGCGCCCGCGTCGTCCAGCCCCGGCACCGGTTGCGCCAGCGTGGGGAAGTCGCTCACGGGCAACAGCTCTCCCGTCGTCTCCTGCCAGTTCTCCGCGAACGCCTGCTGCATCTGCTCCACCACCGGGCCCACCACGCGCGCGTTCGTGTCGCGCCACTCCGACTCGCGCAGGCCCTCGCCCAGCCACTCGTCTTGAATCGCCAGCCCGCCGGTGACGCCCACCCGTCCATCCACGACGAGCAGCTTGCGGTGGTTGCGCGCCAGGTTCTCGTCCGCGGGCAGCGGTCGGAACAGGTGCGCCCGACAGCCCGCGGCTTCCAGGCGCGGCTTCACGTTCGTCTCGAAGCCCGCGCTGCCCAGGGGGTCCACGAGCACTCGACACGCCACCCCCGCGCGCGCCCGCTCGGCCATCGCCTCCACCAGCCGGTCCGATGCGCGCCCCGGTCGCCAGATGAACATGACCAGGTGCACGGAGGAGCGCGCGCGGCCAATCTCCTCCACCATGACGTCGAAGACCGTGCCGTTGTTGGCCCACGTCAGCCGGTTGCCCGGCGCCATGCGCACGCCGACCGTCTGATACAGCGCCACCGCGAAGTCCGGCCCGTGCGAGCCCACCTCACCCGTGAGCTGGAACGGCTTCGACCGCTCCTTCGTGCACGCGACGGGACACCCCGTCAGCACCGACGCCGCCACCACCCAGGCCACCCACCACCGCATGCGCCTTCGAGATAGGCACGCGCACCCCCTGGGTCATCCCGGAGGACGAGACAGATGTTCACCTGTGGATGTTTCAATCCACCTCGAATTCGGCAACCTGCCGGATGCGGAGCGCACTGTCCTGTGCGTAGCATCCGCCCGCCTTGGACACCCGCGAGCCTCTCGTCTTCCCCCAGAGCTTTGAAGGCCTCATCCGCGCGCTGGGAGACCAGCTCGATGAGCGCTGCATCGGCCGGCTCAAGCAGGTGGGCATCGACACGAAGGGGCGTCTGGCGCCCGCGTATCCGCTGGACGTGTGGCTGGGCGCGCTGAAGGTGGCCGCCGACACGCTGGCGCCGCAGATGCCGCTGGAGGAGGGCGCCGTCGTCGTGGGCCGCCGCTTCGTGGAGGGCTTCGGCTCCACGCTCATCGGCAGCGCGCTGCTCACCACCGTGCGCCTGTTGGGACCTGAACGGATGCTGGCGCGCATGACGCGCAACCTGCGCACGGGCACCAACTACCTGGAGGCCACGCTGGAGCCTCGGGGACCCGGGCACTACGCGCTCACCTGCCGGCCCGTGGTGGTGGCGGGCTTCTACGTGGGCCTGTTCCTCGCGGGACTGGAGGCGAGCGGCGCTCGTCACCCCTCCGTGCAGGTGGTCCGTCGACAGGGCGAGGAAGCGGTGTACGACATCGCCTGGAGCTGACCTGGGGTCGCCCGGCCGTGATAGTCAGCGGGGCGTCCATGTCCACGCCCTCGCCGTCCTCGTCCTCCGCGCAGTTCTCCGACACCCAGACCCAGCTGTCCGCCACGTTGCGGGCCCTGGCCGCGCGGCTGCCCGAGTCGCTCACCGTGCGCGAGCTGATGCAGTCATGCGGCGAGCAGGGCCTGCTGCTCTTCTGCTGCATCCTCACCTTCCCCTTCCTCCTGCCGGTCTCCGTGCCCGGCGTCTCCACCGTGTTCGGCGCGCTCATCGTCCTCATCGGCGTGGGCGTGACGTTCAACCGCGTGCCCTGGCTGCCGCGCAGGCTGATGGACAAGAAGCTGGCGCGCGCATCGCTCCAGCCCGCGCTGGAGAAGGGCGCGGACGTCTTCACCAAGGTGGACCGCCTGAGCAAGCCGCGGCTGCTCGCGCTCACCCACGGCGCCAGCACCAACCGCTTCAACGGCTTCATGCTGTTCGTCGCCGGCGTGCTGCTGATGGCGCCGTTCGGCCTCGTGCCGTTCAGCAACACCCTGCCCGCGCTGGCCGCGCTGTTCTTCGCCATCGGCATTCTCCAGCGGGACGGTTACGCCATCCTGGCGGGCCATGGCATGACGCTGGGGACCATCGCCTACTTCGGCGCGCTCATCCTGGGCGCCATCCAGGGCGGCCGCGGCCTGGCGAGCCTCATCGGCCGCTGAACATTCCAGCAGGCGGGCCCTCCTATCCTGGGGGGGTGGTGGGAAGGCCGTCCCGTGCCGGGTGTGTAACACCCCGTGTATCAGCCGGGGAAAGCAACCCCCCGGATAACCTGAATCTTCGTTATCATGACGGCGGGCGGCCCCCCGTACATGCGTTCAATCCCACTGGATGCGACACAGCCTCGGCTCGAGGACCCGGCACGCCGCCTCTTCGACGGCGAGGTCGTGGGTGGGCGCTACCGCATCTCCGACTTCTTGGGGCGGGGCGGCGCGGGAACGGTGTGGCGGGCGCAGGACCTGCTGAACGGCCCGGTCGCCATCAAGCGGCTGCACAAGACGGTGGAAGACCTGGTGAAGGCGCCGCCGGGTGAGAACACCCCGTCCTCCGCCGCGCGCCATGAGCTGGCGCTGTCACTGGCTCACGAGTTCCAGACGCTGGCCTCGGTGAGACATCCCCATGTCATCAGCGTGCTCGACTACGGCTTCGACGCCGAGCACCGGCCGTACCTGGCCATGGACCTGCTGGAGGATGCGCGGCACCTGGTGCAGGCGGGCACGAATCAGCCGCTCGACGTGCAGGTGGACCTGCTGGTGCAGACGCTCCAGGCGCTCGCGTACCTGCACCGCCGAGGCATCATCCACCGCGACCTCAAGCCCGCCAACGTGCTGGTGGCGCGCGGGCAGGTGAAGGTGCTCGACTTCGGGCTCGCCGTGGGACGCGAGCAGGTGCACAGCGCGCAGCCGGGCGGCACGCCTGGCTATCTGGCCCCGGAGCTGTTCGAGGACCAGCCGCCCTCCGAGGTGACGGACCTCTTCAGCGTCGGCGCCATGGCGTGCCAGATGATTTTCGGACGGCTGCCCTTCGACGGGAAGGCTCCGCCCGCGCCCCCGGACTTCCCGGAGGCGCTGCACGAGGTGCTGGAGCGGCTCGTCTCCAAGGACTCGCGGCGCCGTCCTCGCGGCGCGGACGAGGTGATTGCCGCGCTGTGCGCCGCCACCCGTCGCCCCGTGCCGTCCGAGTCCGTCACCACGCGCGAGAGCTTCCTGCAGGCCGCGCGCTACGTGGGCCGCGCGCGCGAGCTGTCGCTGTTGTCCTCCGTGCTGGACGCGGCGCTCCTGGGGCGCGGCGGTGGGCTGCTGGTGGGCGGAGAGAGCGGGGTGGGCAAGTCGCGCCTGCTCGACGAGCTGCGGCCCCTGGCGCTGGTGCGCGGCGCGGTGGTGTTGCGCGGTCAGGCGGTGGCCGCGGGCGGCAGTCCGTATCAGGAGTGGCGGCCGGTGCTGCGCTGGCTGTCCATCCTCACGCCGCTGGATGACCGCGAGGCCAGCGTCCTCAAGCCGCTGGTGCCGGACCTGGAGGTCATCCTGGGGCGCGCGGTGCCAGACCCCGCGGAGCTGGGCGCGGAGATGGCGCAGGCGCGCCTGCTGCAAGTGGTGGAGGACATCTTCGCGCGGCTGACGCAGCCCACGGTGGTGCTCCTGGAGGACCTGCACTGGGCCCACGCGGAGTCACTGCTGTTGTTGTCTCGGCTCGCCGCTCGCGCCACGGGGTTGCCGTTGTTGCTGCTGGGCAGCTTCCGCGATGACGAGGCGCCCACGCTGCCCACGCAGCTGCCCGGGCTGGACGTGCTGCGGCTGCCTCGGCTGGACGCGGTGGAAATCTCCGTCCTCAGCGAGTCGATGATTGGCCCGGCGGGCAGCAGGCCGCACCTGGTGGAGTTGCTGCGCCGCGAGACGGAGGGCAATCCGTTCTTCCTGGTGGAGGTGGCGCGCGCGCTGGCGGAGGAGGCGGGCGGGCTGGACAGGCTGGGCGACATGCCGCTGCCGGAGCGCGTGTTCGCCGGTGGCGTGCGGCGGCTGGTGCGGCGGCGGCTGGAGAAGGTGTCCGCCAGCTCGCGCGACTTGCTGCGCGTGGCCGCCATCGTCGGGCGGCAGGTGGACGTGACGCTGCTCAGGCACGCGGCGCCGGGCGTGGACGTGGAGCGCTGGCTGTCGTACTGCGCGGCGGCGGCGGTGCTGGACGTGGCGGACGGGCACTGGCGCTTCGCGCACGACAAGCTGCGCGAGGGCGTGCTGGAGGAGCTGGCCGCCGCGGAGCGGCCCCTGTTGCACCGCCGGGTGGCGGAGGCGATGGAGGCGGCGTACCGCGATGGTTCCGAGCGCACGGCGGCGCTCTGCTACCACTGGGGTGAGGCGGGCGACTCCGCGCGCGAGGCGGCGTATGCGCAGCGCGCGGGTGAAGAGGCCCTGCGCGTCGGCGCCTGTCGCGAAGCGCTGCCCTTCCTCACGCGCGCGCTGGAGCGGGTGCCCGCGCGCGACTCGCTGCACCAGGGCCACCTGGAGGCGCTGCTGGCGGAGGCGCGCTTCCAGTTGGGAGAGCTGGCGGCGTTCCGGGGCCACGCGGAGCGGGCGCTGCGGCACTTCGGCTGGCCGGTGCCCACCACGCGCCTGGGCTGGGCCGTGGGCACGCTGGTGCAGGTGGGGCTGCGGCTGGCGCAGAGCGCGCGCCCGGACGCATACGACGAGGAGACGGAGGAGCGGCGGCGGGTGCGCCGCGTCGCGGGCCGGCTGTTGATGCGGCTGACGGACGCGTTCATCTACGGGCAGGAGGCGCTGCCGGTGCTCTGGGCGGGCCTGCGCATGCTCAACCTGTGCGAGCCGGCGGGCGCGTCGTCGGAGCTGGCGCGTGGCTACACCAACATGGCGGTGGTGGCGGGCACGGTGCCGGTGCGCCCGGTGGCGGAGGCGTGGGTGGGGCGCGCGCGGGAGGTGGCCGAGCGCATGGGCAACCCCGCGGACCTGGCCTACGTGCTGTGTCGCAACGCCGTGTACTCGACGTACATGGCGCGGTGGGCGGAGGTGGAGGCGTGGCTGGAGCGGGCCATCGGCATCGTCGACTCCGTCGGCGACATGCGGCTGGCGGAGGAGTGCCGCGCGCTGCTCACCGTGGTGTCCTGCTACCAGGGGAAGTTCCACAAGGGATTGCCGCTGATGGACTGGCTGGAGCACTCGGCGCGCCGTCGCGGGGCGCTCCAGACGCAGCATTGGGCGCTGCACTACCAGGGCTACATCCACCTGCGGTTGGGGGAGCACGCGCGCTCGCGCGCGTCCCTGGAGCAGACGGTGGCCTGGACGGAGGCGCAGGGCGGCCTCACGGACCGCATCATCCTGGACGGCACGCTGGCGCTCTTGCGGCTGCGCGAAGGCGATGCGGCGGGCGCGCGGGTGGCGGCGGAGAAGGCGCTGGCGAAGCTGGTGGCGGGCAAGTCGGTGGCGCACTTCATCTACTTCCCCGTCACGGCGGTGGCGGAGGTGCTGCTCACGCTGTGGGAGCGCGAGGGTGGCCGCGACGTGTCGCTGATGGAGAACGCTCGGGCGGCGTGCCGCGCGGTGGAGGACTTCGCGCGGGTGTTCACCTTCGCGGAGCCCGCGGCGAAGCTGTGGCGCGGGTGCGAGGCGTGGCTGTCGGGTGACGCCCCCCGCGCGTATGCGGCGTGGCGCGAGTGTGTCGCCGTGGCGACGGCGAAGGAGACGGCGTACGAGGAGGCGCGCGCGCGGTTCGAGCTGGCCCGACACCTGCCCTCCGAGGACCCGGCGCGACGTCCGCATCTGACACGCGCGCTGGAGCGCTTCGAACAGATGGGCGCGCAAGACGACCTGGCCCTGGCGAGGGTGCTACAAAGTCCCGGTGCGTAGCGGATTGGAAGCGGGGGACGTCGCGTTGCTGGCCTGCCCGGCCTGCACGGGGACGCTGGTGTTCCACGGTCAGCAGGAGGAGGGTCGCCTGTCGTGGGGCTGGCTGCGCTGCGGAGGCTGTGGCGAGGCGTGGCCGGTGAAGCGGGGCCTCGCGCGGCTGTATCGCGAGGATGCGGTGCGCGGCACGGACCGGTTGATGCGCGTCATCTACGACGGGCTGCCCGCGCTGCATGACCCGCTGACGACGGTGCTGACGCCGCTGCTCCAGTCCGTCACCGAGTCGAAGATGCGCGCGGGCTACCTGCGCCGCCTGGAGCTGGGCGCCTTGCGTCCCACCGGGGATGGCGCGCCCCTGCGCATCCTGGAGGTGGGCGTGGGCGCGGGCGCGAACCTGCCACTCATCCGCCGGGAGCTGGCCATGGGCCAGGAGGTGGAGGTCTGGGGCGTGGACCTGAGCGAGGGGATGCTGGAGCGTTGTCAGCGCCGGCTGCGCAAGGGGAGCTATCCGGGCGTGCGGCTGATGATGGCGGACGGGCACACGCTGCCGTTCCCCTCGGCCATGTTCGACCGGGTGCTGAGCGTGGGAGGCATTGGCGGCTATCGCGACCCGGCCGCGGGCCTGCGGGAGCTTGCGCGCGTGGCGAAGCCGGGTACGCCGGTGGTGGTGGTGGACGAGCAACTGGACGCGGCCCACCGCCCCTCGCTCTTCCAGCGCGCCGCGTTCCGCGCGCTGACCTTCTACACGCGCGACGCGCACTGTCCCCGGGAGCTTCTGCCCTCCCGCGCGATGGACGTGCTGGAGGAGCAGGTGTCGCCGTTCTTCTACTGCCTGCGCTTCCGGATGCCGGCCCTCGCGGTGGCCCCCGTCACGGGTTGAGCACCAAATCCAAGAGGCGCAGCGTCATGCCTCCCGAGTAGTCGATGGTGGCGCCGTTGAACCAGCCGGCCTCGTCGCCGGCGAGCACGCTGACGAAAGTCGCGACCTCCTCCAGCGTGCACATGCGTCCGGCGGGGTTCATCCGCGCGTGGGCCGCCTCCAGCCGCGCCAGGGCCTCGGGTGAGTACACGTGCTTCAGCGCGGGCGTGAGCACCGTGCCGAA
Source organism: Myxococcus sp. AM011 (assembly GCF_013372595.1). Lineage (NCBI taxonomy): Bacteria > Pseudomonadati > Myxococcota > Myxococcia > Myxococcales > Myxococcaceae > Myxococcus > Myxococcus sp. AM011. Next base: position 8,647 of record NZ_JABXEM010000096.1, on the reverse strand, counting down.
CTTGAGCAGGTTCACCCGGTGCCCCTGGCCGCCCAGCTCCATCGCCAGGTAGCGCACGTACATCTCCAACGCCGCCTTCGACGCGCTGATGAGCGCCGTGTTCGACAGGTGCGTCTCGTCCAGCGAGTTCTGCAACCCGAGCAGCCTCGCATCCGGCGCCAGCATGTCCCCGGCCACCAGCGCCTGCGCCCAGAACACGAACGAGTGCGCCATCGTGTCGAACGTCCTGCGCATGCGCCGCGCGTGGAGCCGGTCCTCGCCTTCCGACAGGAATCGCCCCACGGATGCACCTGCAATAGAATGGACGAAGAGCTTCACCGAGCGCGGCCCCGCCACCTCGCGCAGGGCTTGCACGCCCGCCTCCGCCGCCTCGGGTGTGGAGGCGTCCGCCTGCCACAGGAGCGCGCGCCGCCCGGCCTCCTTCACCTGCCGCTCCACCTGCGCCGCGCTGTCCACGTAGCGGCCCCGGTGCACTCCGAACACGTCCAGCCCGGGCTTGCGCGCCACCGCGTTGGCAATCGCCGCGCCCGTGCCCGACGAGGCCCCCAGGATGAGCGCCCACTGCCGCCCTCCGGTGCCTCTCTCCTCCTCCGAGTCGCTCATCGCTCCACTGCCTTCCCTGCTTCGCTCAGTCCATCGTCCCGGGCCGCCGGCCGCGTGCCCGGTCCAGCAGTGCCTGCACGGCGCCTGCCACTTCCTGGTGTGCTCCCAACATCGACTCCCTGTCGTCCGCGTCGAAGCCCGGCTCCAGATGGCGCGTCAGCGGCTCTCCCACCCACTGCGTCATCTTCACGGGGAAGGGCAGCGACAGCGGCCACACCCCCGTCGCGCCCAGCCCCAGCCACAGCGGCATCCGCGCCGGCATCCCCACGCGCCGCCCCAGCGCGTACCCGTCATTGAGGCCCACGTAGGCGTCATCCATGCCGCTGCCCCCCACGGGGACAATCGGCAGCCGGTAGCGCACCGCCAGCCGCAGGTAGCCCAGCCGCTCGCCCCAGCTCACCCGGTAGCGATGCCGGAAGCTGCGACAGCCCTCGCGCGTGCCACCGGGTTGCAACAGCACGTGCTCGCCTCGCGCCACCGCCTCCGCCAGCCGTGGGTCGTCTCCGGTGACGAAGCCCAGCCCGTCCACCACCGCGCGCATGCCGGGGATGCGGTCGAACGCGCCATGCGCCACGCCGTGCGGCAGGTAGCCCAGGTGCTCGTGCAGCGTCACCGTCAGCATGCACAGGTCCACCGCGAGGGGACGCCCGTGATAGCCGACGATGAGCTTGGCCCCCGGACGCAGCAGCGGCTCCAGGTTCACCACCTCGTAGCGGTGGTAGCGCCGCAGCCACCCGAAGGCACCCAGCCACGCGGCGAGCGGGAGTCCGCCCGCGCGCTTCATCTTCCCACCTGGTACAGCACCGCGCCGTGCGCCACGCCCGCGCCCACGCCCACCATGAGGATGCGGTCCCCGGCCTTCACCGGACGGGTGCGCAACAGCCGGTCCAGGCTCGTGGGCAGCGACGCGGAGCCCACGCTCCCCACCGTGTCCACCACGCGCACCCCGCGCTCCTGCTCCACGCCCATCGCATCCAGGACCGCTTCCAACATCCTCCCGTTGGGCTGATGCGTCAGCACCCACTCCACGTCGCGCAGCTCCACCCGGGCCTCCTCGAGGACGGTGCGAGCGGCGCGCAAGAGCGCGTCCAACGCCACGCGCGTCATCGCCTTGTTGGGCGTCAGGAAGCGCATCCGCTCCGGCCTGCCCGTCACGTGAGGGTTCTCCAGCACCACGTCCGCGGGCAGCGTGCCGTCGTTGCCCAGCGCCACGCCCAGCACGCCTTCGCCCGGCCGTCCGGCCCCGAGCACCGCGGCGGCGGCGGCGTCTCCCAGCACCAGGTAGGGCCTGGGGTCTTCCGGCGTCGTCGTGCGCGACAACAGCTCCACGGAGACGATGCCCACCGGCCCCAACCCCGTCGCCACCGAGCGCGCCGCGAGGTCGAACGCGCTCAAGAAGCCCATGCACGCGTTGCTCAGGTCCATCGCGTCGCAGCTGCCCGACAGGCCCAGCGCCGCCGCCACCCGGTTCGCCGTGGCGGGCGTGGTGACGTCGCCCCCCATGGACGAGACGCAGAAGATGCGCCGCAGCGCCTTCGCCTCCAGCCCCGCCGCCTCCAGCGCGCCGCGCAGCACCTGCGCCGCCACGTCCGCTGAAGTCGTCCCCGGCGGCGCGAAGTGCCGTGTGCGGATGCCCGTCTTGAGCAGCACCTCCGTGGCGTCGCGGCCCACGCGCGCGCACAGCGCTTCCGTCGTCACCGCCGGGCCCGGCTGCAGGCTCGCGGTCCCCAGGATTCGCACGGGAATCATGCCGCCTGCTGTCCCCCACAGCGCCGCCCATGGGGACCGCAGTGCAGGCGCATCTGCTGCCAGTGGGCCTGGAGCTCCGTGAGCTTCGAGGCCAGCGCTTCATCCGACGCGGCGCGCTTCAGGATGTCTCGCGCCTTGCTGAACTCCATCGCCGTCCGCAGCGGTGTGTCCGCTGACCGGATGTCGTAACTCACGTCCGCCATCGAGCTCTCCGCATCACCGCTGTGATGCAACAGCAACACACCGCTGGCAATCAGGTCCAGCGCCCTGGACACGGGATTGAGACCCGCGAGGAAGCGGCCCACGCGTGACTCCGGCATCCAGGCGGTTTCACGCATGCCGAAGGGGAAGATGTTGCTGGAGAACACGAGGTCCGCGCCCGCGCTCACCAGCACGCTCGCGGGCACCATGCTGGTGAAGGCGCCGTCCACGTAGCGTGCGGGAGGCACCAGCGTGGGGGCCCAGAGTCCGGGCGCGGAGCCACTCGCACGCACTCCGCGTGCCACGGGGCCCCGCTCCAGCGCCACGCACTCGCCGCTCGTCAGGTCCGTCGCGACCGGCAGGAAGCGGATGGGCAGCTCCTCCAGCCCCACGTCGCCCAAATCCTGAGTCACCAGATGCTCCAGCGAGTACGTGGAGACGACCGCCGCCATCGCCGCCAGCGACAGCCGGTGGCTCATGGCCCGCTCCTCCAGCCGGTGCAGCCCCTCGAGGCCGCTGTGTCCATCCAGCGCGGTGCCGCAGAAGTACGCCCCCACGAGCGAACCCATGCTGGAGCCGCTGATGAAGTCCACCGGCACGCGGTGCTCCACCAGCCAGCGCAAGATGTGCACGTGGTAGAAGCCCCACACGCCGCCGCCGCTGAGCGCCAGCCCCACGCGACGGTGGGTGATGGCCCGGGCCCAGCGTGACAGCGCGTCCCGCTCGGCGGGGCTCAGGCCCACCTCCTTCAGCGGCCTCGCATCCACCACCAGCGAAGCCAGCCGTCGCAGGTCCACCCGCAGGCGACAAGGTGGCAGGACGTGGGCATCCTCGCGCGGGCCCGTGTACGCCCGGCCTCGCAGCTCCGGTTCCCGCGTCGGATTCCTCGGGTCGATGACCACCGTGGGCAGCACGCGGTGCTTGCCGGAGCGCGAGACGCGGGTGTCCTCGTGGCGCGTCACCAGCCGCACGTGCTTGTCCACCAGCGGCGCGTCGCCCTCCACCCGGCAGCCGTCGAGGAAGACGTAGTGGGGGTCGTGCTCCCGGGCCAGCTCGCGCAGCCGCTCCACGCTCAGGCGTCCCGGCGCGCCCGGCTCGGGCGCTGGCACCGTGGCGCGCAGCACGCCGTCCGCGCCCTTCACCGGCAGCTCGTCCGAGCCCGGCTCCGCCGTGCGCACCAGCAACACCCTGTCCTTGAAGTCGTGGGTGATGACCTTGGCCACCAGCTCGATGAGCCGTGACAGGGGCGTGTCTCGCACCTCGCTCGCGAACGTCACCACCTCCACGTTCGGCAGCGGGTCCTCTTGTTTCGGTGGCTCGGCGTGAGCCAGCAGCCGCTTCAGGTCCTGTCTCAGCCCCGCGCGCGCCTGGACGAGCGTCCATACGCCGTCGCGTGGAAAGAAGAGGCCCTTGCAGGACGTCGCCGCGCGCGCCGTGACGGAGTAGTGGCCGCCCATCAGCGCCTCGAATCCCAGCGGTGTTCCAGGGCGCAGTGTCAGCAGCAATTCGCCGTCACGGTGTGCCTCCAGCTCTCCTTCCAGCAGCAGGAAGAAGCCGTGGGCCTCCTGGCCTTCCTCGCACAGCACCGTGTCCTTGGCCCATGTGACATCCCAGGCCACATCCAACATCTGGAGCAGGACGGTGTTGCTGGTGTGCCGCAGGGCGGGAGCGCGCTTGAGTGCGTACAGCCGACGACGCTGGACGTCGAGGGGCATGGAGCGGGCCATCAATCACCGGAGGATAGCGAACCCTCCGGCTTGGGATATTGGGTCGTATCGGCCCCGCCACGTGGCTCAGGCCGGCTGCGGACGCGGCGGCTCGTTGGGCGGTGGTGTCCCTCCGCCATCGGGCCGTGCGTGTTCGTGCCGCTTGAGAAGACGGGAGCGCGCGGACTCCACCACCGCGTACAGCACGGGGATGAAGATGAGGTTGACGAAGGTCGACAGCAACATGCCGCCGAAGACGGTGGTCCCCAGCGACTTGCGCGCCGCCGCGCCCGCGCCTGACGCGAGCACCAGCGGTATCACGCCCATGAGGAACGCGAAGGACGTCATCAGGATGGGACGCAGGCGCGTGCGCGCGGACTCAATCGCGGACTCCGTCACGCTCTTGCCCTGGTGACGCAGTTGCTCGGCGAACTCGACGATGAGGATGGCGTTCTTGCTGGACAGGCCCACCAGCATCACCAGTCCCACCTGGCAGAAGACGTCGTTCTGCAGCCCGCGCAGGTTCTGGAACCCGAGCGCGCCCAGCATGGCCACCGGCACCCCGAGGAGGATGACGAAGGGCAAGGCGAAGCTCTCGTACTGCGCGGAGAGGACCAGGAACACGAAGATGATGCCGAGCGCGAAGATGATGAGCACGCGCCCGCCCGCCTCCTTCTGCTCCAGCGACAGGCCCGTCCACTCGAAGGTGTACCCCTCCGACAGCACCTCTCGCGCCGCGCTCTCCATGGCATCCAGGGACTGGCCGCTGCTGGAGCCGGGGGCCGCCTGGCCGTTCAATTCCGCGGAGCGATACAGGTTGTAGTGCTGGATGTTCTGCGCGCTGGTGATGGGTTTGATGCGCACCAGGGCCTCCAGCGGCACCATCTCCCCGCCCGCCGAGCGGACATACAGCGCGCCGATGTCGTTGGGCACGCTGCGGAAGGGCATCGCCGCCTGCACGTACACGCGATACACGCGATTTGAGAAAGTGAAGTCGTTGACGTACTGGCTACCCAGGTACACCTGTAGCGTGGAGAAAAGTGCGTCCAGGGGCACACCCAGCGACAGCGCCTTCTCGCGGTCCACCTCGATGTCGAGCAGCGGCGTGTTCGCGGTGAAGGAGGAGAACACCCCGCGCAGCACCGGAGACTGGTTGGCCTTGCCCACCAGCGCCTCCGTCGTCTTCGCCAGGTCCGCCAGCGAGCGGCCTCCCTGCTGGTCCTCCAGGATGAACTCGAAGCCGCCCACGCTGCCCACGCCGCGGATGGCCGGCGGCTGGAAGGGCAGTACGCGCGCGCCGCCAATGGCCATGAGCGGACCGCGCAGCCGCTCAATCAGGCCCGCCACGCTCGACTCGCGCGTCTTGCGCTCGTCCCAGGGCTTCAGGTTGACGAAGAGGGTGCCGTAGTTGGCGCCGGTGCCCAGCAGCGAGAAGCCGCCCACGGTGAAGATGTCCACCGTTTCGGGCTGCTTCTTCAGCACGTCCTCCGTCTGGAGCAGCACCCGCCGCGTATAGTCGAGCGACGTGCCCTCCGGGCCCTGCACGGCGATGATGATGTAGCCCTGGTCCTCGTCCGGGATGAAGCCGGAGGGCGTGGACCGGTACACCAGCACCGTTCCGACGAGGCACAGGCCGAACACCGCGATGACCGGCCACTTCAAGGGACCGATGAGCTTCTCCAGGAGCCGGCTGTAGCCGTCGCGGAAGCGGTCCAGGCCCTTGTCGAACTGGCGGAACACCTTCCACTTCTGGCCCTCCTGGGGCTTGAGCAGCCGGGCGCACAGGGCGGGGGAGAGCGTCAGCGCCACCAGCGCGGAGAGGCTGATGGAGAAGGCGAGGGTGAGCGCGAACTGGCGGTAGATGGAGCCGGTGGTGCCTGGGAAGAAGGATACCGGGACGAACACCGCGGAGAGCACCAGGGCGATGGCCACCACGGCGCCGGCCACCTGGCGCATGCCTCGCTGGGTGGCCTCGCGCGGCGAGAGGCCCTCCTCCATGGTGCGCTCCACGTTCTCGATGACGACGATGGCGTCGTCGACGACGAGGCCCGTGGCCAGCGTGAGGCCGAAGAGGGTGAGGGTGTTGAGCGAGAAGCCGAGCGCGTTGACGAAGAGGAAGGTGCCAATCAATGACACCGGCAGCGTGGTGGCGACCACCAGCACGCTGCGCCAGCCGTGCAGGAAGATGAAGATGACCAGCACGACGAGGAGCACGGCCTCGCCCAGCGTGATGAGCACCTCTTCAATCGACGCCTGCACCGCGACGGTGGTGTCGAAGGCGGCCTGGTAGTCCATGCCCGGAGGGAAGCTCGCCTTCAGGCGGTTGAGCTCCGTGACGACGCCGTCGCGCACCTGCAGCGCGTTGGAGCCCGGGAGCTGGAAGATGCCCAGACCCACGGCGTCCCGGCCGTTGAAGCGCAACAGCTGCGAGTAGTCCTCCGCGCCCAGCTCCGCCCGGCCCACGTCCCGCACCCGCACCAGCGAGCCGTCCTGGCCCCGCTGCACCACGATGGCCCCGAACTGCTCCGGCGTGGCGAGCTGTCCCTGGACCTGCAGCGTGAACTGGTAGTTCTGCCCCGGAGGCGCCGGCGCCTGGCCCACCTTCCCCGCGCCCACCTGCACGTTCTGCGTGCTCAGCGCCGCGACGACGTCCGAGGCCTGCAGCCCGCGCCGCGCCAGCTCCGTCGGGTCCAGCCACAGCCGCATCGCGAAGCGCCGCTCGCCGAAGATGCGCACGTCGCCCACGCCCTTCACTCGCAGGAGCGCGTCGCGGATGTAGACGTCCGCGTAGTTGCTCAGGAAGCCCGTGTCGTAGCGGCCCTCCGCGTCGAACAGGCCAAAGGCCATGAGCAACTGCGTCTGCGCCTTGTTGACGGTGATGCCCAGCGCGTTGACGGCGGCGGGGAGCTGCGGCGCCGCGGTGGACACGCGGTTCTGCACGTCCACCGCCGCGATGTCCAAATCCCGGCCCTGGTCGAACGTCACGGTGATGGCGCTCGCCCCCGTGTTGCTGCTGGTGGAGGAGATGTAGCGCATCCCCTGGACGCCGTTGAGCTGGCGCTCCAGCACCGTCGTCACGGCGCTCTCCACCGTCTCCGCCGACGCGCCGATGTACGTCGACGTCACCTGCACTTCCGGCAGCGACAGGTCCGGATATTGCTCAATGGGCAGGGACGGGATGCTGATGGCCCCCGTCAGCGTGATGAGGATGGACAGCACGCTGGCGAAGATGGGCCTGCGGATGAAGAAGTCAGTGAACATGCCGTCCTCTCACTGGCCCGCGTCGGAGGCGCCGCCCACGCCCTGGCCCTCGGGCTTCGCGGGCGTGGGTTTGATGGGTTGGCCATCGCGCAGCAACTGCAATCCGGTCACCACGACCTGCGCTCCCGCGTCCAGCCCTCCCGTCACCTCGTAGTCGTTGCCCGTGACGTCGCCCACCTCCAGCGGCGTGCGGCGGGCGACAGTGCCTCCGTCGGCGCTGCCCACCACGTACACGAAGGACTGGCTGCTGATTTGCGTCACCGCGACGATGGGCACGATGAGGGCCTCGCGCGCCGCGTACACCACGCGCACGCGCACCAACTGGCCGGCGCGCAGCTTCCCCGTGTTCTCGAAGGCGGCCTTCACCTCCACCAACTGCGTCGTCGAGGCGGGCGTCGGCGCAACGAAGAAGGCGGGCGCGGACACCACCACCTTGCCGTCCGCGTCCAGCACCTCCACCGGCGTCTTCCCCACCTGCACGCGCAGGGCGCGGTCCACCGGCACCTGCACGGAGAGCTCCAGCACCTTGCTCTGGTCCAGCGAGGTGAGCCGCGTCTGCGGCGTCACGTAGTCGCCCACCTTCACCGGGATGTCTCCCACCACGCCATCGAAGGGCGCGCTCACCTCGTAGAAGCCGAGCTGCACGCGCTGCGACTGGATTTGCGCTTCAATCGCCCGCGCGCTCGCCTCCGCCTGCTGCGCCTGCGCCACCGCCTGGTCATAGTCCTGGCGGCTCTGGAGCCCCTCCTTGAGGAGCTGCGCGCTGCGCTTGCGGGTGCTCCGGGCGAACTCGCGCTGCGCCAGCGCCGACGCACGCTGGGCCTGGGTGGCGCGCAGCCCCGCCGCCTCCCGACGCGGGTCCACCACCAGCAGCACCTCGTTACGCTGCGCTCGCGAGCCGGGCCGCACCGGAATCGCCTGCACGTAGCCGGCGACCTGGGGATAGATGGAGATGCTGCTGCGGGAGATGAGCGTGCCCACGTACTCGCCCGCGTCCTGCACCTCGCCGGGTGCCAGCGCCAGCGTCTGCACGGGCAGGGCGGTGCCCGCGCCCGCCTGACCGCCCTGGGGACCGTCCGCGTCCTTCGAGCCCTTGCACCCCGCCAGCGCCAGGGCCACCGCCCACC
>NZ_JABXEM010000095.1:0-36802 GCF_013372595.1 Myxococcus sp. AM011 | reverse complement strand
GGGCCTCGCTCTCCACGCTCCAGCAGTGAGGCGGAGAACAGGAGGAGCAGGAGGGCGGCGTGGCGCATGGACGGAGGGAAACTCTACCTTGCACCCTTCATTGCGCGACGCGTAGATTGCCCGGCGCTCTCATGGCCCGGGAAAAGGACAACATCGCGCTCTCCGACGAGCACAACACTCGTGGAATCGAGCTGGCGGACCGGGGTTGGCTGGACGAGGCCATCAAGGAGTTCAAGAAGGCCATCGACCTGGACCCGAGCTCGGCGCACGCGCACGACAACCTGGCCACCGTCTACGCGGAGAAGAAGCTCTTCCGCGAGGCCCTCACCGAGTACCTCACCGCCCTGAAGCTGGAGCCGGAGAGCGCCACGGCGCACTACAACCTGGCCTGCTTCCTCTCCACGCACGCCGGGGAGATGGCGGTGGAGGAGTACAAGGAGGCCATCGAGTTGGATCCGGAGTACCCGGACGCGCACCTCAACCTGGGCCTCACGTACGCGGACCAGGGCCGGGTGGAAGAGGCGATGCGCGAGCTGCAGGCGGCCATCGAGCTGGACCCCCAGGACGCGTTCCCCCGGCACGAGCTGGCGGCGCTGATGATGGACGAGGGCGACTACCGCTCGGCGATTACGTTGTTGAAGGACGTGGTGCGGCTGGAGCCGGACAACTTCGAGGCGCAGCTGGATCTGGGCATCTGCTACGCGCAGAAGGGCTTCTACGCGGAGGCCGAGCGCGCGTATGAGCGGGCGCGCGCGCTGAACGCGGAGGACCTGCTGCTCAACTACAACCTGTCGGCGCTGTACGCCCTGTGGGGCAGGCCGAAGGACGCGGTGCAGTACCTGAAGGCGGCGCTCACGGCGGACCGTCAGAAGGTGATGGGGTGGCTGTCCACGGACCCCATGTTCGACGCGCTCAAGGGCGACGCCGACTTCGACGCCTTGTTCTGAGCCATGGGAATGGAATGGGTGTTCCTGGGGCTGGCGATCCTCCTGGTCTTCGCCAACGGCTTCTTCGTGGCGACCGAGTTCGCCATCGTGAAGATTCGCGCCACGCGCCTGCAGTCGCTCGTGGACGAGGGCACGCCGGGCGCCGCGCAGGCGCTGCGGATGGTGGAGAAGCTGGACGCGTACCTGTCCGCCACGCAGTTCGGAATCACGCTGGCCTCGCTGGGCCTGGGCTGGCTGGGTGAGCCCGCCTTCGCCAAGCTGCTGGAGCCCGTGCTGACGCAGCTGGTGCCCGAGGGCGCGAGCCCCACGCTGGCCCACACCGTGTCGGTGGTCATCGGTTTCAGCATCATCACCTTCCTGCACATCGTCCTGGGAGAGCTGGCGCCCAAGAGCCTGGCGATCCAGCGCGCGGAGGCGACCACGCTGGCCGTGGCGCTGCCGATGCGGGCATTCTACTTCCTCTTCTATCCCGCCATCATCCTGCTCAACGGGCTGGCCGCGTGGGTGTTGCGCGCCTTCGGCCTCCACTCGGTGGGGGAGTCGCACGAGGCGCACAGCGAGGATGAGCTGCGCGTCATCCTCCACAGCTCCGCGCAGGCGGGGGCGATTACGACGGCGCGCGCGGAGCTCCTGGAGCGCGCGCTGGAGATGGCGCAGAAGACGGCGCGGCAGGTGATGGTGCCGCGAAACCAGGTGAAGTTCCTGGACGTGGAGGAGCCGCTGGAGAAGTGCATCTCCGACGCGCGCGCCGCGGGGCACACGTGGCTGCCGGTGTGCCGGGGCAACCTGGACGAGGTGGAGGGCGTGGTGAACGCCAAGGACCTCTTCTTCCTCCTGTCGCGCGGCGAGCTGCGCAGCCTGGCGCAGGTGCAGCGGCCGGTGCTCTTCATCCCGGAGAACGCGACGCTGGAGCAACTGCTCGCGGAGTTCCGCCGCCGGCGCCGTCAGACGGCCCTGGTCGTGGATGAGCACGGCGGCACGTCGGGCCTCGTCACCATCTCCGACGTGGTGGCCGAAGTCGTCGGCGACGTGGCGGAGCTGGGCCGGCGGATGGATGAGGTCCGCTCGCTGCCGGGTGGGCGCTTCGAGCTTCCGGGCACGGCGCAGCTGGATGACCTGGAGGAGCGGCTCGACGTCACCTTCGACCTGGATGAGGACGAAGAGGGCGAGGTGACGACCATCGCCGGCTTCCTGATGGCGAAGCTGGGGCGCGTCCCGGAGAAGGGGGACTCGCTGCGGCTGGATATGTGGCGAATCCTGGTGGAGGAGGTGGACGGGCCCCGCGTCGTCCGCGTGACGGTGGAGCCCCAGTCCCGCGCCGCCGCGCCGCGCCCGACCACGGAGACGCCGTCGTCGTCGGGCCCGGGAGAGCCGCAGCAGGGCACCCCGGACGAGACACCGCCCGCTTCTTCGGGCGGAGAGTCCACGTAGCGTTGAAGTCCCGGGCGTCCGGGCTCCGCTCAGGGCGCCGAAGGCACCTTCTTGTCGGCCGCGGCCTTCTTCACGGGCCGCTTCGCGTTGCCGGAGGACTTGGCCTGCACGGGCTGGGGCCGCTCCACCTTGAGCAGCTCCAAATCAGTGCCCTCGGCCGTGGCCAGCTTGAGGATGCCCACGCCCGGGGCGAACCAGATGTGGCTCTCCATGGAGCGGCCCTCTGAGCCGGGGCGGCTGGCGCGCGCGGTGACGATGTTCTTCACCTTCAGCGCCTTGAAAGTGCCGGCCGCCACGGTGACTTCCTCCTCGCCCACGACGGTCGACTCCTTGTCGAACGTGGTGGCGATGATGGGCCGGATGCCGTTCGTCTTTCCCACGGGGGGCTGGAGCTTCACCGACAGGCTGTTCTTCCACGTGCCGCCAATCACCATGCTCGACAGCGCGGGAACCGCCATGCCTTCCGAACTGACGACTTGCACATCCATGCCGGACGCGGACAGGAGCGTGCCCTCCAGGCCGCCCAGGCCCGTGCTCATGCCCGCGGCGGTGCAGGTGGCCTCCGTCTCTCCCTGGCGGCCCTTGAGCTTCACGGCCACCTTGCCGCGCAGCCCCTCCGGCGTCGGCGTCACGTCGTGGGTGCTCAGCACCATCTCCGACGACCTGCCCGCCCGGTAGGTGAGCGTCAGCCCTTCTTCCAACGGGAAATACGGGTGGGGGCAGGCGGCCGGAGCGGCTTGCACCGCCTGCGTGTCAGACCGGGGTGTTACCTCCGGCGTAGGGGACGCTCCCAGAAGGAGCGTCAGGGCAAGAAAGGGCTGGTACGTACGCAACCTCCAGAAAAGTCAATGGGAAGGTAGGGTGGGGCGGCCAGGGCGCAAGTCCAAGAGAGGACCCTCCTGTCAGACTCCCGTCCTTTTGAAGGGCAAGCAGCCGAACGTATGGCCACGCGTGGCATGGTCACGCTTGATCGCCTGGATGGCGGCTGGTACTCCTGCTGATCGTTCCGAGGCCGATTTTTCGGCCTCGCGCTCACTTTTCACTTCGTATCTCGCGCTTCATCCAGGAGCCCGCTGGCATGCGTATCAAGCGGTTGGACATCACCGGCTTCAAGTCGTTCATGGAGCGCAGCGTCTTCACCTTCGACGAAGGCGTCACCGGCATCGTCGGCCCGAACGGCTGTGGAAAGTCCAACGTCGTGGACGCCATCCGCTGGGTGATGGGTGAGCAGAGCGCGAAGAACCTCCGTGGCCGCGGCATGGAGGACGTCATCTTCAACGGCTCGGAGAACAAGCCGCCTCTGTCCATGGCGGAGGTGTCGCTCACCTTCCTGGTGGATGACACGGACCAGCTGTCGCCCCAGTACCAGGGCTACTCGGAGATCACCGTCACGCGGCGCCTGTTCCGCAACGGGGACTCGGAGTACCTCATCAACAAGACGCTGTGCCGGCTCCTGGATATCACCGAGCTGTTCCTGGGCACGGGCGTGGGCACCAAGGCCTACTCCATCATCGAGCAGGGCCGCGTGGGCCTCATCGTCTCCAGCAAGCCGGAGGACCGGCGCCACCTGCTGGAGGAGGCCGCGGGCGTCACCAAGTACAAGGCCCGCCGCAAGGCCGCCGAGCGGAAGATGGAGGCCACCGAGGCCAACCTCCTGCGCGTGACGGACATCACCAGCGAGCTGGAGAAGCGGCTGGACGCGCTGTCCCGCCAGTCGAAGAAGGCGGAGAAGTACAAGAAGCTCAAGCAGCGCATGCGGGACATCGACCTGCACGCGGCCAGCCACCGCCACCTGGAGCTGCTGGCGGAGAAGCAGGTCCTCCAGTCGCGCCTGCAGAACCTGGGCTCCGAGGAGCGCGAGAGCCTGGACCGGGTGAAGGAGCTGGAGGAGGCCATCACCCGTCGCCGCGCGGAGCTGGACGCGGAGGCCGCCGCCCTCCAGACGCTGGCCGCGGAGGTGCACGCGCTGGAAAGCTCCGTGCAGCGCGACACGCAGGAGCTGGCCTACGGCCGCCGTGACTTCGACGAGACGAACAGCCGCGTGACGCAGGCCCGCGCGGAGCTGGACGGGCTGCTCGCGCGGCAGGCGGAGATGTCCGACGCCATGGCCGCCCGCGAGGCGGAGCTGTCCGGCATCGCCGGCTCGTGGAAGGAGGACGAGGTCGCGATGCAGGTGGCGCAGGAGGAGCTGCGCCGCGTCAACCACCTCCAGACGGAGGTCGCCCTGCGGCTGGAGCAGGAGCGCGCCGGGCTGGTGGCGGTGGCCTCCCGGCTGGCCAACCACGAGAGCAACCTGGTCAACCTGGCCCGCCAGCGCACGGACCTGGAGGCGCGCCGGGCCCGGCTCCAGGCGGAGCTGGACGGGCTGCGCGCGCAGGAGACGGAGCTGGAGTCGGTGCGCGGCGACGTGGCGAAGCGGGTGGAGGACACCCGGCACCTCGCCGCGGAGCTGGCCGAGCGCAAGGGGCAGGAGGAGGACGCCCTCTCCCGCACCCGGGCGACCTTCACGGAGAACGAAGTCCAGGTCATCGCCCTGCGCGAGGAGCTGAGCGACAAGCGCAGCCGCCTGTCGTCCCTGGAGGACATCCAGAAGAACTACGACGGGTTCGACCGGGGCGTGCGCGCCGTCATGATGCGCGCCGGCACGGTGGCCCGGGAGCAGGGCATCTTCGGCCTCGTGGCGGACGTGCTCACCGTCACCCAGCGCTACGAGCGCGCGGTGGAGGCCGCCCTGGGTGAGCGGCTCCAGCACGTCATCGTGGAGAGCCGCGACAAGGGCGTGGAGCTGGTGGAGTACCTCAAGGGCCACGCGGAGGGGCGAGGCAGCTTCCTGCCCGTGCCCATGCTGGACACGCTGCAGCCCGTGCTGGAGCCGGACTTCGAGCGCCCGGGCGTGCTGGCCCACGCGCTGCGCGAGGTGACGTGCGAGGAGGCCCTGGCGCCCGTGGTGCGGATGCTGCTGGGCGACGTGGTCATCGTCCAGGACCTGGCGTCGGCGCGCGCGTACTCGGAGGCCGGTGGCCCGCAGTGCACGCTCGTCACGCAGGAGGGCGAGGTCTTCCGCGCGGACGGGACGATTGTCGGCGGTGAGCGCGAGGGCGCGGCGGTGGGCGCGCTCCAGAAGAAGCGCGAAATCGCGGAGCTGGCCACCGAGGTGGCCCGGGTGGAGGAGCGCTACAACGAAATCCTCACCCGGCACTACACGCTCCAGAAGCAGATGGGGCACACCGAGGGCGTCCTCAAGGGGCTGGCGAAGAACCAGCACGCCGAGGAGGTCAACCTCGCCAGCCAGGAGAAGGACCTCCACAAAGCCGGTGAGGACCTGGCGAAGGTGCGCGAGCGCCTGCGGGCCCAGGAGCAGGAGGACGGGCAGCTGGGGCAGAGCCACATGGCGCTGGCCAACGAGGAGGAGACGAGCCGGGGCGAGGTGGCCCATGGCCAGACGGACCGGGAGGCGCGCGAGGAGCGCGTCCGGCAGCTCTCCTCCGAGCAGGAGTCCCTGCGCCAGCGCTCGGAGACGGCCAACGGCGAGCTGACGGGGCTGCGCATCAAGGTCGCCGCCGGCAGCGAGCGTGGCGAGTCCGCGCGCAAGGAGCTCGACAGCCTGGTGACGCAGCGCCGGGAGATGGAGACGCGCGTGGCGCGCCTCCAGGCGACGCTGGCCGAGGGTGGCTCGCGCACCGAGGAGCTGGCGCGGCGCACGGCGGAGACGGAAGCGGGGCTGGCCCAGCGCGTGGAAGAGCACCGCGTGGCCGCGGAGGGCCTGGAGGCGCGGCGCACCGCGCACACCACGGCCTCCACGGAGGTGCGGGAGCAGGACGCCCAGTTCCGCGAGCTGCGCGGCCGGGTGGAGGAGCTGATGCAGGGGCTGTCGCAGATTTCGCTGCGCGAGCGCGAGATTGCCCTGGAGCTGGAGCACCTGTCGGCCGGCATCCGCGAGCGGCACCAGGTGGACCTGGCGCTGGAGCTGCACCGCTACCACCTCCTGCCTTCACTGGCCCCGGAGACGGAGGCCGAGCTCAAGGACTTGCGCGCCCAGGTGGAGAAGATGGGGGAGATCAACCTCACCGCCATCGACGAGCACGCGGAGCTGTCCAAGCGCTTCGACTTCCTCATCGCGCAGAAGAAGGACCTCCAGTCCTCCATGGAGCAGCTGCGCGAGGCGATTACTCGCATCGACGCCACCAGCCGCGAGCGCTTCAAGCAGACCTTCGACGTGGTGAACGAGAAGTTCCAGGCCATCTTCCCCCGCCTGTTCGGCGGCGGGCGGGCCAGCCTGGTCCTCACCAACGACGGGCCCAACGGCGAGCCGGGCGTGGAAATCGTCGCCCAGCCGCCGGGCAAGAAGCTCCAGAGCGTCAACCTGCTCTCCGGTGGCGAGAAGGCCCTCACCGCCGTGGCCCTCATCTTCGGCATCTTCCTCATCAAGCCCACGCCCTTCTGCCTCCTGGACGAGGTCGACGCGCCGCTGGATGAGGGCAACGTGGGCCGCTACAACGACATGGTGAAGGAGATGAGCAGCCAGTCGCAGTTCATCCTCATCACCCACAACAAGCGGACCATGGAGGTCTCCAACACCCTCTACGGTGTCACCATGGAGGAGCCGGGCATCTCCAAGCTCGTCAGCGTGCGCATCAGCGAGGCCAGCGCGGCCAACGACGACAAGATCAGCGCGTAGTCGTCCTCACGACGCTGGAAACACAGAAGGCGCGGGTCCCGGAAGTTCGGGTCCCGCGCCTTCGTGCGTTTCAGCCCTGCTGGGGGACTGCTACTTGCCCTTGTAGGTCTTCTTCGGGCACGCCTTCTGGTCCGCGTCCGCGCGGGCCTGGGCGGCCGTCAGGTCCTTCTGGGTGTTGGTCAGCGCCGCCTGGCTGGCCGTCTCCACCGGCGTCCAACCCTCGGCGTCCGTCGTCTTCAGCTCCTGCACCAGCGCCACGGAGGCCTGGTCCACGGCCTGCTGGGCCTCCAGCGCCTTCACCCAGCCCTGCGCGGCCTCCACCAGCGCGTTGCACTTGCCGGCCAGCTCGTCGAACAGCTTGTAGTCCTTGGTCTTCTGGTACTTGGCCACCACGGCCTCGAACGACTCGGCGGCCGCCGCGCGGGAACCGAAGGCGATGGCCGCGTCCGCGGCGCGCTGGTTGCGGACGACCTCGAGCTGGAAGAAGCGCAGCTGGGGAGGCAGCGCGTTGGCGGCCTCGGTGGCACCCGAGTTGAAGTGGACGAAGCGGTGCGGGTAGCTCAGCTTGTCCGTGGCAAGCTTCGCGGGCACGGCGACGACTTTCGTCTTGAGGCACGCGGCGAGCTGGTCACCCTCGGTGCTGCCGGAGGCGTCGAACGTCACCTCGGCGACGGGCTGGCCCTTGGTGAGCGTCACGTGGGACGTCAGCACCGGAGGCGTCTGCTCCTTGAAGTTGGCGTAGCAGTCGCACCAGCCCTGCTGGGCCAGGCGCACGGCGCCGGAGAAGTCCGAGCCGTCGTTGACGCCGAACTTCACCGTGGCGCTGGCCGAGGTGTCGTGTTCGAAGGTCGCCGTGGACTCCAGCGGCTGGGCGCCCTTGGTCAGGGGCTTCGGCTTGACGAGCTTGTCCACCACGGCCTGGATGCACTGCGTGCCCGCGGGGGTGAGGTTCTCCCCGGTGACTGCGTGCGTGCCGCCCGCGTCCGTCACGGTGGTCTTCACCGAGGCGACCGTCTTCTCGGCGGGGCCCCGGTTCTCCGGGGACACGAGACACTCCAGCACTTCCGGCCGGGTGGTGAGCATGGCGCCCACCAGCACGCCCTGGTTGGAGGCCGGCAGGGTCAGCTCGCGCGGGAAGCAGGTGGCCACGTCGAACGCGGGCTGGTTGCCAATGCGCACTCGCTCCTCGGTGGTCAGCGGCTTGGCGGCCGCGTCGGCGCTCTCGGCGGGCTTCTGCTGACCGGCGCAGGCGGCGGTGAAGACGACGGAGGCTACGACGAGACGACGCAACATGCGGTTGTTCTCCCTGGGGTGGAACTGCAAGGGGGCTTTCACTTCTCCAGGCCCTCGGCGTTCTTGAGGTCCTTGAGGCGAAGGCCGTTCTTCTTGAGCAGGCGGTAGAGGCTCTGCATGGACAGCCCGGTGCGCTGCTCGGCGGCCTTCATGTCGAAGCCCACCTCGCGCATCACCTCGGCGAAGTACAGGCGCTCGAAGTCGGCCAGCACCCTGTCCTTCGCCTCGTGGTACGGCATGCCGGTGACGAGCGTGGCCACGTGGGTGCCGGGCGGCTGTCCGTCCGGGCGGCGCGACGGCTGGGCGAGGAAGTCCAGCCAGCTGGTGTTGCCCGTCTCCTCCATCAGCGCGCCGCGCTCCAGCACGTTGCGCAGCTCGCGCACGTTGCCCGGCCAGTCGTAGCCCTCGAAGAGCGCGAGCGTCTGGGGCGTCAGCGTCACGCTGGCGCGCAGCGTCTGGGACAGGGCCTGCGCCAGCGAGGGCAGGTCCTCGCGGCGGGTGCGCAGGGGCGGCAGGCGCACGCGCGCGACGGCGAGGCGGAAGTACAGGTCCGCGCGGAAGCGGCCCTGGCGCACGTCCTCCTCCAGGTTGCGGTGCGTGGAGGCGATGACGCGCACGTCCACCGGCACCGGCTGGCCGTCCAGCGAGGGCACCTCGCGCGCGTCCAGCACGCGCAACAGCTTGCCCTGCACCATCAGCGGCAGCTCGCCCACTTCATCCAGGAAGAGGGTGCCTCCCCGGGCGGCCTCGAAGACGCCGCGCGCCTCCCTGTCCTCCGGGTCGCTCGCGCGCAGGCCGCCGAACAGCTCCCGCTCCGCCTTCTCCTCGGAGATGAGGTTGCAGTCGACCACCTTGAAGGGGCCGTGACGCCGCGACGAGTGCTGATGCACCGCGCGCGCCGCCAGCTCCTTGCCGGTGCCCGTCTCGCCTTCGATGAGCAGGCTCATGTCCTCGCGGGCCACGCGCCGCAGCTCCGTGAAGACCCAGCGCATCTTCTCCGAGGAGCCCACCAGCGCGCCGAAGGATTCGGCCCCCGCCAGCTCCACCTCGGTGGGCTTCGCGGCCACCTTCACGGCCAGCTTCGTCTTGCCGAGCTCCACCTTGTCGCCGCGCCCCAGGTACGCCTGGAGCACCTGACGCCCGTCGAGGAAGGTTCCGTTGCGGCTGCCGGTGTCGCGCAAGAGCAGACCGCGCGGCGTGCGCTCCACCTCGAGGTGGCGGCGGCTCACCGTGGTGTCCGTCAACACCAGGTCACTCGCGGGGTCCGAGCCCACCCGTACCAAGCCATCCTGGGTGGTCACCTTCTTTCCCTTGTCGGGGCCGGACACCACCTCCACGGTCCACTCGTGAATGGGGATGCGGGTGGTGCGGCCTTCTTCTTTGTCCGTCTGGGTGGTCTGGGTGACCTCGGGCCTGGGTTCCATCATGGGTCCTCTTTAGGTGCGAGGGGACCGGGCGGGCAAGCCCGACGCACCATCTGCTCGTGCCCCATCAGCCCAGGGCAACGAGAGTGGAAGATTCTTCCTGGAGGGCTGTTGCACGCGAGCCTCCCTCGGAAGAAGGAAGACCCCGAGCGCGGAGCCCGGAGCCGGGGAGACAGCGGTGAGTCGTTGGCGGGTTCTCGGCGGTGCACATGCACGTGGCCCCAGTACGCCATGGACGTCTGGGGCCGGCGTGCTCGGCTTCGTCGGGAACTGTCCACCAGCGCACGTTCGTCGCCGTGCAAGCGCGGTGTCGCGCGACTGGAGCAAGGCCCTCGGGCGCTCTCCGGCCGCACGTGCGCCGGAAGTCGTCGTCCAGGGTGGGAAGGGCCGCTCGAGAAGCTCACGGCCGGCATCCAAGACGAACACCCCGCGCGAATCCAGCGTCACGCGCGGACCAAGCCCAATCAGTACGTCGAGGGCGAGTCGCTGGCGGGGAAGGACTCCTTGGAAAGCTCGTCGACCAGGTCGTCCGAGCTGGTTCCTCCGGACTTCACCCCGGCGTTGCTCTGGTCCCGGTACACGGGCCCCTTCGTGGAAGGCTTGCCCGAGCCCGCGCCGCGCTTGCGACCGGTGGACGTATCCGTGTCCGGAGCCTTCCGCGGCGAGCCCAGTCGCGCGCCCAGGAGGTTCTTCGCCCGCTCCGCCAGGTGACGCTGCTCTTCCCGCCAGTCGCGGAAGAACTGAGCCAGCTCCGGGTCTCCCGCTCGCTCCGCGTCCTGGATGAACTGCTCCGCCGTCGAGGCGCCCTTGAGCAGGTGGTACAGCGTGCTGATGACGTTGTCGTGCGCGTCTTCACCTGCCATTGCCGCCTCCCGAGAAAGGGTGGTCCGCCATGGCGGTAAGGTAGGCACGGCGCGGCGAGCGGCCCCGTGAAGGGCGCTCGCCCGCCTGCTTGCGACTCAGGCCTGGAGCATGGGCTCCAGCTTGCCTTCCTTGTCGAGCTGGGCCAGGTCCGAGTACCCGCCGACGTGCGTCTCGCCGATGAAGATTTGGGGCACGGTGCGCTGGCCTCCGCTCATCTCCACCAGCTTCTCGCGCGCCTCGTCGTCTCCGGTGACGTCCAGCTCCTGGTAGTCCACGCCCTTGCGCTTGAGCAGGTCCTTCGCGCGGACGCAAAAGCCACAGTAGTTCGTGGTGTAGATCTTCACGGGCTTCACGGTGTCTCCTCCTTCATTCCCAACGTAAGGGCGTGGCCTTCCGCGCGCCACCGGGCGCATGAAAGCACGACGGCCCCCGGCTCCCTGAGAGGAACCGGAGGCCGCCTGTGGTGCGTCCACCCCGGACGACAAGCCCGGGGTGGGGGGGCGACTACATGCCCATGCCGCCCATACCGCCCATGCCGCCCATGCCGCCACCGCCGGCGGGGGCGTCCTTCTCGTCCTTCGGACGCTCGGCCACCATCGCCTCGGTGGTCAGCATCAGGGACGCCACGGACGCGGAGTTCTGCAGCGCCGTGCGGCTCACCTTGGCCGGGTCGATGACGCCCGCGGCCAGCAGGTCCTCGTACGCACCCGTCGCGGCGTTGAAGCCGAACGAGCCCGTGCCTTCCTTGACCTTGTTGACGATGACGCTGCCCTCGAGGCCGCCGTTGCCGACGATCTGGCGCAGGGGCTCCTCGACGGCGCGGCGGATGATGTCCACGCCGAACTTCTCACCCTCGGCGAACGTCTGACCCTCCAGCGCCTTGAGGCACCGGATGTAGGCCACGCCACCGCCAGGAACCACGCCCTCCTCGACGGCCGCGCGGGTCGCGTTGAGCGCGTCCTCCACGCGGGCCTTCTTCTCCTTCATCTCCGTCTCGGTGGCCGCGCCGACGTTGATGACGGCCACGCCGCCCACGAGCTTCGCCAGACGCTCCTGGAGCTTCTCGCGGTCGTAGTCGCTGGTGGTCTCCTCGACCTGGGCGCGGATCTGCTTCACGCGCGCCTCGATCTCCGGCTGGCTGCCCGCGCCGTCGACGACGGTGGTGTTGTCCTTGTCGACCGTGACGCGCTTGGCCTTGCCCAGGTCCTGCAGGGTCAGCGTGTCCAGCTTGATGCCCAGGTCCTCGGCGATCATCCGGCCGCCCGTCAGGGTGGCGATGTCCTCGAGGATGGCCTTGCGGCGGTCGCCGAAGCCCGGCGCCTTCACCGCGCACACGTTCAGCACGCCGCGGATCTTGTTCACCACCAGGGTGGCCAGGGCCTCGCCCTCGACCTCCTCGGCGATGATGAGCAGGGGCTTACCGGCGCGAGCGACCTGCTCCAGGATGGGCAGGAGGTCCTTCATCGAGGAGATCTTCTTCTCGTGGATGAGGATGAGCGCGTCGTTCAGCACCGCCTCCATCCGCTCCGGGTCCGTCACGAAGTACGGAGACAGGTAGCCGCGGTCGAACTGCATGCCTTCGACGACGTCCAGCGTCGTCTCCAGGCCCTTGGCCTCCTCCACCGTGATGACGCCCTCCTTGCCGACCTTCTCCATCGCGTCCGCGATGATCTGGCCGATGGTGGCGTCGCCGTTGGCGGAGATGGTGCCGACCTGGGCAATCTCCTTCTTGTCCTTGGTGGGCTTCGCGAGCTTCTTCAGCTCCGCGACGATGACCGCGACGGCCTTGTCGATGCCGCGCTTGATGTCCATCGGGTTGTGCCCGGCGGCCACCAGCTTCGCGCCCTCGCGGAAGATGGCCTGCGCCAGCACCGTGGCGGTGGTGGTGCCGTCACCGGCGACGTCGGAGGTCTTGGACGCGACCTCCTTCACCATCTGCGCGCCCATGTTCTCGAACTTGTTCTCCAGTTCGATTTCCTTCGCCACCGTCACACCGTCCTTGGTGATGGTGGGGGAGCCGAAGCTCTTCTCGATGACGACGTTACGGCCCTTGGGGCCGAGGGTCACCTTGACCGCGTCGGCCAGGATGTTGACGCCACGGAGGATGGCCTCGCGGGCGCGTACGTCGAAAAGCAGGTCCTTCGCCATGATGGGGATTCCTTAAAGTGAAGGGGTGGGGGATGCCGGATTAGGACTCGATGATCCCGAGCACATCCTCCTCGCGGAGGATGAGGTGCTCCTCGCCGTCGAGCTTGATCTCGGTCCCGGCGTACTTGCTGAAGAGGATGGTGTCGCCGGCCTTGATGTCGAGAGGACGCACCTTGCCGTCCTCCTGCACCTTGCCGTTGCCGACGGCGATGACCTTGCCCTCGAGGGGCTTCTCCTTCGCCGTGTCCGGGATGAAGAGGCCGCCCTTGGTCTTGTTCTCCTCGGCGACCCGCTTGACGATGAGCCGATCCTGCAGGGGACGAATCTTCATGGTCTGCTCCTTGATGGGCGCCTCCGTCCGGGAGCTCCGGGCGGCTCTTGGCACCACTGGGGGTTGAAAAGGGCCGTGACGACCCGCGGCATTTAGCACTCGCACCTCGCGAGTGCTAACGCCTAGGCGCGGCGGATAATAACCAGGGAAGTCGACCCGTCAAGCGACGCTGACGGCCCGCGCTTCGACATGCCAAACGCCTGGCATTGCTGCTTTTTTCCCCGCACCGCGGACCTGCGGCGGAGGACGGCTGCTCGCCGCCCCCGCACGCGGAAATTGGCACTCTCAGAGGTCGAGTGCTAGCGCAAGTGCTTGGAATCATTGAAACCTGATTTTGCGGCGCGGGGGGTCGGTTGTTACCGTTCCGTTATTCCCGAAGGCGCTGTCGGCCGGGTGGAAGGACGGGAGTGTCGATGAGTCAACTGGTGGCGTCCCTGTCGCTGAAGGAGTTCTTCAAGTCGCTCCTGGACGAGGTCACTTCGCGTCAGCGCGTCTCGCTGGAAGAGGTGACGGAGTTCTATCTGGTGAACCTGCTGGTGGACTTCGCCAGCACCGACATGCTGTTCGACCGCCAGGAGGACGGCCGCAAGGGCCGCGAGCCCCTGGCGCTGCTCTACCACCAGGCGCTCCAGCAAGAGCGCGAGGCGCGCATCCGGACGCTGCGGCGGCTGGGGGATGTCTCCCTCTACACCGTGGGCTTCTTCTCCGGCGCGCTCCAGGGTGGGGTGGTGGGTCCGGACTATTACATCCAGATGGGAGGCACGGCGTACGGGCAGGTGGCGGACCTGTCCCCTCGAGCGGGCTTCGCGGGGATGTACCGGGAGCTGCACGACAAGTTCCGCGCGGTGGTGGAGGTGCTGGAGGAAATCTCGGCCAGGGGCATGGTCCAGGCCGGGCCCTCCGGGGCGCTGAAGGTCTACGAGTCGTGGGCGCGCACGGGGAACGACAGGCTGGAGCGGGTGCTGGTGGACGCGGGGATGATGCCGCACGCGAAGGGGCAGCTTCCCAACTAGCGGTGGCACGGAGGTCGCGATGATTGGCCGCGTTCAGGACCACCTGGAGGCCATCTATGGCTTCACGTGCGAAGCTCGGGCGGAGGTCTTCGTGGTGGACACGGAGGCCGCCGTCCAACTGGGGGCCACGGGCCGCAGCGACGAGGAGCTGCTGGTGCACGAGTCGGGGGACGCGCTGGAGATGGCGCTGTACCTGTCCCCCGCGCTGCTCGACCGGCTGAAGCCCTACGAGGCCGGGCCGCTGGGGTACCTGCTGGATGGGGACCTCGGGGGCTACTGCCAGGTGGCCGAGGGCGTCAGCCACTTCCTCTACATGGCCCACACGGCGGCGCACGGGCGGACGGTGTCGCTCCTGGAGCTGGAGGCGCAGGCGGAGGTGGACAAGTTCGCCATCTGCCTGTTGCCCCGCTGGGGGGAGGGGGTGGAGGCGTGGGCCCAGGAACTGCTCACCCGGCTGTTCGACCGGGTGTCCTACCGGGAGAAGCTGTCCACCCAGGAGCGCTGGCGGTACGAGGAGGCCAACCGCGTCTCCCGGCGCTTCTGCTCGCGGATGATGGGGCACGTCTCCCAACGGCGGTTGGACCGGCTGCTGTCGGACCTGCGGTACGCCTACCGGCTGGGGGCGGACGCGAAGCTGAGTCACTTCGTCCACGGTGGTTGAGTCCCCGCGGCCCTCCGCCTTCGGTTAGGGTAGGTGGGCATGCCACGCGAGGCGTCCGCAGGCGGGATTGTCATCCGGGAGAGTGACGGCACCTGGGAGGTGGTCGTCATCCGTCCGCATGGCCGTCCCCTGTGGGCGCTGCCCAAGGGACACGTGGACCCGGGCGAGACGCCGGAGCAGACGGCGAGCCGCGAGGTGCATGAGGAGACGGGCCTCACCGCCGCGCTCGTCGCGCCGCTGGGTGAGATTCGCTACGTCTACCAGTTCCGGGGGCAGCGCATCTTCAAGCGCGTCCACTTCTTCCTCTTCCGGTACCAGGAAGGCGCGCTGGGGCCGCTGCCGGGGCCGCGCGTGGAGGTGGACGAGGTGCGCTGGGTGCCCGTCGTCCAACTGGTGCCGCTGCTCGGCTACAAGGGAGAGAAGGCCGTCGCCGCGCGCGCCGTGCGGTGGATGCGCGCCCAGGGGCTCATCCCGGAGGCCCCTTCCCCGGCCGTGAGGCCCGAGGGGAAGGGAACCTAGGACTTCAAGACTACTTGCGGGCCTCTTCGGGGGTGTACTTCCCGGAGAGCGCCTCGCGCACGTCGCGGTCGAACTTCACGCGGCCGGTGGCCACCTCGCGCAGCGACAGCACGGGGGGCTTGTTCTTGGAGCTCTCGATGATGGGGCGGGCGCCGGCCATCAGCTGACGCGCGCGCTTCGCACCGAGCAGCACCAGCGCGAACCGGTTGTCGACGAGGGGGAGGCAGTCTTCGACTGTGACGCGAGCCATGGAACGTCCTTCGGATTTCGGTGGGGCTACCTGAAACGGTGAAAACTAAAGACCACCCCGGGGGGAGTCAAGGAAGGACGCACGGGCAGGGCCGCCGGGCGGACAGGCGCCGTCCCGCCCGGACCTCTGGATCAGGTGTACCACCAGGCCCAGGCGATGAGGACGACCTGGAGGGGCAGCCGGGCCCAGAGCAGGGGGCGGGGAATCTTCTTGAAGCGCTCTGGCTGGAGGGCCATCTGGAGGTTGGCCGGGAAGATGGCGACGAACAGGGCGATGAGTCCCCAGGCGGACCCCCCTCGCGTGGCTGGCACCAGCAGGCCCACGCCCAGCAGGACTTCCGCCACGCCGCTCAGGAACACCAGCGGGCCGTGCCACGGAAGGTACGGCGGCATCATCCGCACGTAGGCGCGCGGGTTCACGAAGTGATTGATGCCACCGGCCACCATGAACAGGCCGAGCACGTACATCAGGACGGTCTTCACCATGTGCGGGGAGTCCTACGCCCCCGCGAAGGCGGTGTCGACGATGGCGCGTGCTTCCTGGAGGATGGCCTGGAGGTGGGCGTCGTCGCGGAAGCTCTCCGCGTAGATTTTGTACACGTCCTCGGTGCCCGACGGCCGCGCGGCGAACCAGCCGTTCTGCGCCACGACCTTGAGCCCGCCGATGTCCGCGTCGTTGCCGGGCGCGCGCGTCAGGCGCTGGAGGATGGGCTCTCCGGCCAGGCTCGTCGCCTTCACCGCCTCCGGTGAGAGCTTCTTCAGCACGGACTTCTGCGCGGGCGTGGCCGCCTGGTCGATGCGCGCGTAGTACGGCGTGCCGAAGCGCTCCGCCAGCTCCTGGTAGTGCTGCCCCGGGTCCTTGCCGGTGCGCGCGAGAATCTCCACCGCGAGCAGGTCCAACAGCATGCCGTCCTTGTCGGTGGTCCACACGGTGCCGTCGCGGCGCAGGAAGGACGCGCCCGCGCTCTCCTCGCCACCGAAGCCGAGCGAGCCGTCCAGCAGCCCGTCCACGAACCACTTGAAGCCCACCGGCACCTCGACGACGCGCCGGCCCAGGCTTCCGGCCACGCGGTCGATGAGGCCGCTGCTCACCAGCGTCTTGCCCACGGCGGTGTCCGCCTTCCAGCCGGGCCGATTCTGGAACAGGTAGTGGATGGCCACCGCGAGGTAGTGATTGGGATTCATCAACCCGATGGAGCGGGTGACGATGCCGTGCCGGTCCGAGTCCGCGTCGTTGCCGAAGGCGATGTCGTACTGGTCCTTGAGCTTCACCAGGTTCGCCATGGCGTACGGCGACGAGCAGTCCATGCGGATCTTCCCGTCATGGTCCACCGGCATGAAGCGGAACGTCGGGTCCACCGTCGGGTTCACCACGCGCAGGTTCAGCCCGTAGCGCGTGGCGATGGGCTCCCAGTACGCGGCGTTGGCTCCTCCCAGCGGATCCGCGCCGATGTGCAGCTTCGCGCCGCGCAGGGCCTCCATGTCCACCACGGTGCCCAGGTCCTCGACATAGGGCGTGATGAAGTCGTAGGGCTTCACCGTCGGGGCCGTGCGCGCCTTCTCGTACGGCGTGCGCTTCACGCCCGCGTTGCGGGTGGCGAGCAGCGCGTTGGCGCGGCGTTCGATTCCCGCGGTGACGTTCGTGTCCGCGGGGCCGCCGTTGGGCGGGTTGTATTTGATGCCGCCGTCCTCGGGCGGGTTGTGGGACGGGGTGATGACGATGCCGTCCGCGAGCCCCCCGGCGCCCCGGCCCCTGTTGTACGTGAGGATGGCGTGGGAGATGACCGGCGTGGGCGTGGCGCCGTCGGTGAAGCGCACCTGGACGCCGTTGGCTGCCAGCACCTCGAGCGCCGTCTGCTGCGCGGGCGCGGACAACGCATGGGTGTCCATGCCCAGGTACAGCGGCCCGTCGATGCCCTGCTGCTGGCGGTACTCGCAGATGGCCTGCGTCACCGCGATGATGTGGGCCTCGTTGAAGCTGGTGCGCGCGGAGGAGCCCCGGTGGCCGGACGTGCCGAAGGCGACGCGGTGCTCGGGCACGGCCACGTCGGGATGCTCCGCGTAGTAGCGCGCGCACAGCTTCTCGGGGTCGATGAGGAGGTCTTCCGGCGGGAGCTTTCCAGCGAGGGGATGGGCCATGTCGCCGCCAACATAAACGCGGCGCGCGACGGATGGACAACCCTTGTGAGGGAGCTGTCCTCGGGTGGACCCGGACCCTCCCGGGCTCGAAGCGGGTGCCTCGCTAAGAGCCGGCGGCGCCGGAGGGGGTGGGGGGCGCCTCCTGCTCGGGCAGGTAGAACGCCCCGGAGCGCGCGGCGAGCACGGCCGCGGTGAGCAGGCCCACCGTCAACCCGAAGACGACGATGCCGGCCAGCGTCACCCAGTCGGTGACACCCGAGGGCTGGAACAGCGCGGTGAAGGGCGTGGCGAAGTCGAAGCCCTTCTCGGGGGCCTTGCGCAGGTTCTGCACGGCGGTGAGCAGCGCCGTCGTCATCGCGCCCAGCACCATGCCCACCACGGCCGCGAAGGCCGCGCTGCCCAGGAGGACGGGACGGGTGACGGCGCGGGTGGTGGGGCGACTCTGCACGTCGAAGTCCGGGTCCTTCACGCCCAGCGGCACGAAGCGCGCGAGCAGCAGCAGGCCGGGGATGCCACCCACCATGGTGAACCAGAAGAAGGGCTCCCAGCCGATGGCGTACACGAGGAAGCCGGCGATGGGACCCGCCACGACGCGTGGAATCGAGAAGAGGCTGGAGAGCAGCGCGAACTGGGTGGCGGAGAAGCGCTTCTGGGTCAGCCGCATCAGCAGCACGGAGAAGGCGCCGGTGCCTAGGCCCTGCGTCACGTTCTCGAAGCCGATGGCGATGTACATCAGCCACGGCGTGGGGGCTCCCGCCCGCGCGACGAGCACGTAGCCGATGTTGGACACAATCTGGATGACGCCGAACACCCAGAGCGCGCGGCCCAGACCCAGCACCGTCGTCCACGCGCCGCCCACGAGCGTGCCGGCGATGGTGCCGAACAGGCCGATGGTGCCCAGAGCCACGCCCCGGTGCAGGTCGCTGTAGCCCATGTCCACCAGGAAGGGCCGCAACAGCGTGCCGCCGAGGTTGTCGGCCAGCTTGTAGAGGAAGACGAAGGCGAGGATTTCGAGCGCCCGGTGCCGCGCGAGGAAGCCCACGAAGGGATACCAGACGGCGTCCTTGAGGGACTTCGGAGGCGTGAAGGTCTCCTCCGGCTCCGGCGCGAAGCGCGTGACGATGAGCATGGGCAGGTACAGCGCCGCCAGCCCGATGACGACCCACTTCCACGACACGCGGCCCGCGAGCGTGATCGCCGCCGAGCCCGCGATGAACATGGCCGCGCGGTACACCGCCACGCGCGCGCCCACCGCCACGCCCTGCTCCTCCTTGCGCAGCACCTCCACCGCGTACGCGTCGATGGCGATGTCCTGCGTCGCCGCGGAGAACGCCACCGCCATGGCCAGCGCGCCCACCACCCACGCCGTCTCCGGATGTTCTCCGATTCCCGCCAGCGCCAATGTCGTGGCGAAGAGGGCCACCTGCGCCACCGCCATCCAGCCCCGCCGCCGGCCCCAGAAGGGCGGCACATAGCGGTCCATCAGCGGTGACCAGAGGAACTTGAAGGACCACGGCGCCTGCGCCAGCGTGATGATGCCCACCACGCGGATGTCCACGCCGATGCTGCGAAGCCAGTCGGGGATGGCGATCCACACCAGTCCGAGCGGCAGGCCCGAGGAGAACGAGAGCAGGGTGACGGAGGCCGTCCGCCAGGAGGCCATGGCCCGCGCCAGACTGGCCCAGGTTCCCGGCCGTGCTGTCTGCTCCGTACTCTTGCCCTGCTGCTCGCTCATGGCGGCGGACTCTATACCAGCCGTGCACGCGGCCCAGGGTGTCCCGCGCGCTTCCGCTCGGAGGGTTGCCCGGTTACCGGTCCAGCGCCGACATGTCCGGGCAGGAGGCGCGCACGCCCTCCGTCGGATTGAGGAAGTCCCAGCTCCGGGAGATGAACGTCACCCGGCCCTGCGCGTCCCAGCACTCGGTGTACTTCGCCCCGACGATGTCCCCCGTGAGGATCTCCAGCAGGGCCGTGCCCCGGCCGTCCGGCGCCCAGCGGGTGACGAGCGCCACGTTCTCCGGCAGTCCCCCCGGAACGAAGTCGGTGCCCCGCATCTCGAAGGTCATCTCCGCCAGGTCTCCCTCCGCCTCGCGGTACATGTACCGCCCCGGGAAGACGTCCGGCAGGGGGCCGAAGTACTCCAGCTCCACCTTCGTCGGAAGCCGCTGCGTCTGGTAGCGGATCTCCTGTCCGTCCAGGAAGTCGACGGAGAAGAGCCACTCCTCCTCGCGCGCGCGCTTCCAGTCGACATAGAGGCGCCCCGTCCCCTTCCGGACGCCCCCGTCGGCCTGGAAGGTGCCCTCGAGGAAGCTCCACCAGTCCCCCTCGCCCCCGCCGGTCCGGCGGTACTGCGTCTGGTAGTCGAACCGCTCGCCTTCGCGGGTCATCACGAAGCGCGTGTCGAACTGCATGTCGTTCTTGCCCAGGACGGGTCCCCACACCCTGCGGTTCGGCTCCCGCTTCGTGGGGGGCAGCTTGGTGATGTTCTCCACGGAGTCGAGCAGGGAGCCAATCGACTCGTTGATGTCGCGCCCTGTCTCATCGGTGTTTCCGACGAGGGTCGACGCGTCACCCAGCTTCTCCATGAGGGCGCTGGGGCTTCCCACCTTGCCCTGGCGCACCAGTCGCTGGCCGGTGCCGCCGCCCATGCGCTCGCCCGGAGTCGTCACCGAGAGGTCCGCGCGCTGGGGCAGGGCGTTGAGGAACTCCAGGTCGTCATTGGAGAAGTCGCCGCCGCACGCGGTCAGGGCCAACAGGAGACAGGCAGGTGCCAGGTGTCGCATCGAAGGCTCCTTCATGGCTGGTACGTGACGAGCGCGCTCAGCTCCCAGAAGCCCAGGGAGCGCTGCTCGTCCACGGTGTAGAGGAGGTAGTGGAGACGGCCCCTGCCCGTCAGGTGCAGGCTCCGCAGCAGTTGCCAGCGCACTCCCCCCACCACGCCCGGAGAGAACATGGCGAACTTCTGGTCCGGGTAGGCCGCGTCCGCGAAGTCGCGCCGCATCACCTGATACGCCATCCGCGCGCCGACGAATGGAGTCACCCGCCCCTGGGGCCACTCGGAGGTGAGCGTCGTGCCCAGGCTCGTCACCGAGTACCGGTACGCGGGCCCCGACAGCGTGGGCAATGTCAGCACCGCCTGCTTCCCGCCCACCGCCACGTCCACGCCCCACACCCAGTCGCGGCGGAAGTAGTCGTGGAGCTGCGCCTCCGCACCCAGCATCCCCACGGACAAAAACAGCGTGTCGCGCGTGGGCGCATCGAGGAACGACTGCACGCCGCCGGACAGGCCCACCGTCCACCATGCACCGCCCTCCGGCGCCGCGCCCTTCACCGGGTCGTCGGAGAACGGCGCGTCTCGCAGCCGCGCCTCCTCCAGCACCACCTGCCGCCCCCGGGAGACCTCCACCTCGCCGATGCGCAGCCGGTCCGACAGACGACGCTTCACGCGGTACGTGCCCGGAGCGAGCGCCACGCGGCGCTCCACGTCGGGCCGCTTGTCCAGCTCCGCCACCACCAAGCCGGCGGGGTCCACGAAGTAGTACGTGCCCGCGGGCGCGAGGCCAGGCACCACGAGCCCGTCACCGCCCGCGCGCAGGTCCGTCAGCACCAGGTCCCCGTTGCCCGCCAGGTCGTAGCTGAACGTCGGGTGCTGCGCGCCTCCGCTGCTGGCCGCCGTGTCCGCCACCGTGCGGGCGTAGGCATGCGAGTACGCCTCGAACAACGTCACCCGTCCGTCGCCGCTCCTGTCCGCGTCTCCCAAGAGGCCGCTGGCCAGGTGGTGGGAGAAGTAGCTGCCGCTCAGCGCGTCCGACTCCTGAGAGTCCTCGTCCGCAGAACTGGAGGTGAGGATGACCAGCCCCCGTGCGTCGCGCGCGGCGCCGGACTCGATTTCGAAGCGGGGCGCCCGTCGCGCGCCCTTGGTGCGCGTCAGCGCTCCGGAGCGGCACGAGTCGAGAATCGCGATGCGGATGTCCGCGGGCGCATTCGACAGCCGCTGCTTGAGGTCCTCGAAGCCCAGCCGGCTGTTGCCCAGGCGGAGCGTGCCGTCCTTCGCGTGGCCGGAGTAGTAGACGAGCAGCGCCGTGCGCTCACCTCGCGATTGAGCCTCCTTCGCCCGCGCCTCCAGCGCCGTCAGCGCCGCGAGGAAGTCCTTGGAGGACTCGTTGAGCAGGAGCTTCGCGTCACCGGGAGCGACACCGCCCAGACGCGTCAGCAGGCCGTGCATCTTTCGCGCATCGTCCTGGGCGAAGCGCAGGGGCCGCGTCTCGTCGCCGCCCTCGTCGTTGCCCGCCACCAGCGCGAAGCGGCGCAGGCTGTCCGCGTGCGCTGCCGACGCGACGAGCAGGAAGAGGGCGGCCAGCGCGCGCCAGGAAGGGGGCAGGGGGAGCCTCATGGCTTGAACAGCATCCAGTGCGTCTGCGCACCCGGCACGTCGAGCGGGGACATCTGCGCCACTTCTCCGTTCGCCGCCGCGAAGGCGCGCCGCGTCGCCTCCACCAGCGACTCCACCGTGAAGGGCTCGTCGCCGAGCACCAGCACCACGCGCTCGGCCCCGGAGCCGGTGAACTCCCAGCTTCCCTCGAGCCAGTGCAGGTCCGCGCCTGGCTCCACGGGCGTGCTCGCGCCGGACTCCGGATGCAGCGCCGTCACCTCGCCGATGGCATCCACGGACACCGCGGCCACGTACCGGTGCGTGCCCGACTTGTAGCCCAGCATCACCCGCTCGCCCGGCTCCAGCGCTTCGATGGAATCCGGCTTCACCTCGCGCTGGGGCCCGGAGCCCCCGCCGATGCGCAGCTCCGCCACGTCCGCGCTGCCCTTGCTCCGATCCCAACCTGGACCCTGGTTCAAGAGCGGTCGGGCCAGCACCACCAGCAGCACCGACGCGGCCAGGGCCACCGTCGTCGCCACCCAGCGCCGGGGGGAGGGCTTCAGGGCCGCCCGCCGCCGCTCCAGCGCGCGCTGCACTTCCAGCTCGAAGCGCTCGAAAGGAATCGCCGCCTCGAAGCCTGCCTGGTTCGACTCGAGGCCACGCAGCACGGCGCCACAGGCGTCGCAGCTCGACGCGTGGGTGCTGGCGCGAGCGGCCTCGGGTGCGGCCAGCTCACCGGCGTGCAGGCGTCGCAGTGTCCACTCAGACTCGTGCGCGCTCATCGGACCTTCAGCTCCTCTCCACCCAGCTCGGCGAAGCGTTCCAGCCGCTTGCGAATCGTGGGCACGGAACGCCCCAGCAACGCGGCCACCTCTTCCAATGTCATCCCGTCCACGTGGTAGTGGACCACCGCCGCTTGCGTCTCCTCGTCCACCCGGGCTAGCAGCCGGCGCACCAGGTCGCGCGTCTCCAGCTCTCCGGCGCCACCGTGGGCCTCGGAGCGTGCCTCCGCGTCCCGCTCGAACCACTGACGCCAGCCCGCGCGCTCCGAGCGGAGCTGGTTGAGACAGTGGTGCGTGGCGATCTTCATCAACCACGTCAGCGGCGAGGCGTCCGCGCGGAAGTCGTCCGCGTGGGTGAGGGCTCGGGCGAACACGTCATGCATCGCGTCCTCCGCCTTCGTCGCGTCCTTCAACAAGTAGCGGCAGCGTCCCATCACGCTGCCGCCATACCGCGTGTACAAGTCGCGCAGGAAGTCACGCCGGTCCGGCTGGGGACCACCTGGGATGACCCTGAGGGCCGGCTGACGGGGACCTGTCACGCGCCGCAGACTAGCGCGAGCGGGCTCACAGCGTGGAGTAGACCGCCGCGTTGAAGCTCCCGCAGGCGCCCACCGCCCCGTAGCCGATGGCCGGGTTGAAGCTCACCGCGTAGTAGACGCTGAGGAAGTTGCTGTCCCAGCACTCGTTGATGGTGGCCTCGCCGAAGAGGTCTCCGCCCGACAGCTTGATGTCCGAGCGACCAAGCCCCGTGCGCTCCCAGCGGCTCTTGATGGACAGCTTCTCCAACTGCGAACGCGAGGGGTCCACGTCGATGTTCTGCTTCACGACGTAGTCCAGCTCGCCCCCCATGCCCGGCGCCTGCTTGAAGCGATAGTTCGCATCCACGAGGGTTCCGCCGCCGGCATCCACCTTGAAGTCCGCCTCCACCGAGGCCACCGTGCCGGGGGCCGTGCGCGCGTAGCGGATCTCCATCGTCGCCACGCCCGTCTCGTCCTCGTTGCCAGGCAGGGCGTTGCTCTTGTCCCAGTCGATGATGAACTGGCCGGAGCCGTAGCCGGAGCGGCGCTCGCCGTTCTCGTCGACCGCCGCCGTGTGCGAGCCGGACAGCACCGTCTTGAAGTTCGTGTCAGGCTCGATCTTGGCCTTGGCCGCCAGCACCCACGAGTAGGTGTCGTCGTCGGTGCGCGTGACGGTCAGCTTCCAGGTGGTGGGGCTCAGGGCGTCCGTGTGAGGACCCCACACCGCGACCTCTCCCTGGATGGAGGACGGCGGATACTTGACGATCTCCTCGACCAGGTTGAGCACCGCCAGCGTTCCGCCGTTGATGCTCGCGGCGGCGGCCACGGTGAGGAAGTAGTACTCCGCCGTCTGGCCCTGGGTGTACGCGGCGACCAGTCCCTGGCCGCCCGGACCCGGCGAGGCGACCTCCACCATCTGCTTGGACGGAAGTCCCTGGCGGAACGAATCAGCGTCCTGCTTCGAGTCAGGATCGCATCCAGCGAGCAACAGGGAGGCACACAGCAGGCTCTTGCGCAGCATGGTCCTTCTACCTTTCGGATGGCCCCCGGCGGGCCGTGCGGCAGCGTGTTCGCTCCTATGGACACAGCCCTGGCGAAAAACAGAAAGCGCGCCTGCACGCTCTTTGAAAGCCTTGGGATTCCAGTGGGTTGGAGCTCGCTAGGACGCTCTTCGGGCGACTTCAGCCGGCCGGCGGACGACGGAAATGAACCGTTCCTACCTTTCGCCCATGGAAAAACGACACCCCAACCATCCCGGGGAGATGGGCACTGACGCGTCCCTCGCGGAGCGCGAGCGCACGCCGGATGAAATCAACGCCCGCGCGCGGGCGGTGGGGTTGTTGCGAGACGCGGGGGTGCCCTTCGTGGTGGGAGGCGCGTACGCGTACGCCACCTTCACCGGCATCTACCGGGACACGAAGGACCTGGACCTGTTCCCCCGAAAGGCGGACGCGCTCCGGGCGCTCGAAGTGCTGGAGAAGGACGGCTGGCGCACCGAGCGCACCGACGAGGTGTGGCTCTACAAGGCCTTCAAGGGCGACTACTTCGTCGACTTCATCTTCTCGTCCGGCAACGGCGTGGCGGTGGTCGACGACGAGTGGTTCCAATACGCCAGGACGGCCACCATCTTCGGACACGAGTGCCTGGTGGCGCCCGCGGAGGAGATGATCTGGTCCAAGGCGTTCGTCGTCGAGCGCGAGCGCTACGACGGCGCGGACGTCAACCACCTCATCCTCAAGGCGGGCCGGGAGATGGACTGGGAGCGGCTGATGCGCCGCTTCGACCGGTATTGGGAGGTGTTGCTCAGCCACCTGATGATGTTCCGCTTCGCCTACCCGTCCGAGCGGGACGTGGTGCCGGACTGGGTGATGGCGGAGCTGATGCGCCGCACGCTGGACAGCGTCCACGAGGGGCGCTGGGAGGAGAAGTTGTGTCGCGGCAACCTCGTCTCCAAGGTGAACTACCACGTGGATATCCACCACTGGGGGTTCGGGGACGGGCGGGCCTGGGACGAGAACGAACGACAAGAGGGGGGCGTGCGTGGCGAGGGATCCGAGCTCGAAGATTCGATTGGCGGCGGTCGGTGACCTGCACTGCCGGGATGACCAGCACGGACGCTTTCGACACCTCGTCAAGCAGGTGAACGCCACGGCGGACCTGCTGGTGTTGTGCGGCGACCTCACGGACCGAGGCCTTCTCGAGGAGGGCAAGGTGCTCGCCGAGGAGCTGTCCGCGCTGCGCGTGCCGTGCGCGGCGGTGCTCGGCAATCACGACTACGAGCACGGCCAGGTGAAGGACATCTGCGTCGAGCTCGCGAAGGCGGGCGTCCACATTCTCGATGGGGACCACTTCATCTTCGAGAAGGTGCTCGGCGTGGCGGGTGTGAAGGGCTTCTGCGGCGGCTTCGGCAACGCGACGCTGCAGGCCTTCGGCGAGGCCCAGACGAAGGGCTTCGTGCAGGAGGCGGTGACGGAGTCACTGAAGCTGGAGGCGGCGCTCAGCCACCTGGATACGCCCAGGAAGGTCGTCATCATGCACTACGCCCCCATCCCGGAGACGCTGGAGGGGGAGAACATCGAGCTGCGTCCCTTCCTGGGGACGAGCCGCCTGGCGATGCCCATTGACCACTACGGCGCGGAGGCGGTGTTCCACGGGCACGCGCACCACGGCGCGCTCCAGGGCAAGACGAAGAACGGCATCCCCGTCTTCAACGTGGCCATGCCCCTGCTGGCGAAGAACACGCCCGACCAGCGCTACGTGCTGCTGGAGGTGTGAGCGTCGGACTCGGCGGTGACGACCATTCCCGCTTCCACCTTCACGGGCCAGGACGTCAGCGTCGCGCCCTTGCACGGGCCTCCGACGCACTTCCCGTCCTCGGGCTGGAACAGGGCGCCGTGCCACGAGCAGACGATGAGCTGCTTGTCCGGCGTCAGGTACTTGTCCAACACGCGCGCCAGCGGCAGCCCCGCATGCGGGCACCTGTCCACGTAGCCGTGGACCTCCGCGCCCCTGCGCACGAGGAAGCCGTGGAAGAAGGCCTCGCCAATCTGGAGCACGACGTTGCGCGCGCCCGGGTCCTCCAGCGAGTCCACCGGGCAGAGCTCGACGTCGGGGGGCGTCGTCAGGACGCGCTGCCTCGGAGGCAGGCTCAAGGCAGTCGGGCCTTCTCGAACCCGGCCCAGCAGTCGTCGTAGTCCAGTTGCATCGCCGCCGACTCCATCGCGAAGCGCGTGGGGCGGATGGTCCACCGGGACTCGAACATGAATGCGAGCGTGTCCTGGATTTTGTGCGGCTTCAGGTCCGCGCGGATGGCCTGCTCGTAGCTCGCCCGGTCCGGACCATGGCCGCTCATGCAGTTGTGCAGGGACGCGCCACCCGGAGCAAATCCTCCAGCCTTCGCGTCATAGACACCCTGCACCAGCCCCATGAACTCACTCATCACGTTTCGGTGGAACCACGGCGGCCGGAACGTGTTCTCCGCCACCATCCATCGGGGCGGGAAGATGACGAAGTCGCAGTTGGCCGTGCCCGGCGATTCACTGGGCGAGGTCAGCACCGTGAAGATGGACGGGTCCGGATGGTCGTAGCTCACCGTGTTGATGGTGTTGAACCGCGACAAGTCGTACTTGTACGGCGCCAGGTTGCCGTGCCACGCCACCACGTCGAGCGGCGAGTGGTCGAACTGCGACGCCCACAGGCGCCCCTGGAACTTTTGAATCACGAGCGTGGGGCGGTCCACGTCCTCGAAGGCGGCCACCGGCGTCAGGAAGTCGCGCGCGTTCGCCAGTCCGTTGGAGCCGATGGGCCCCAGGTCCGGCAGGCGGAAGAGGGCGCCGTGGTTCTCACAGATGTAGCCGGCCACCGGCCCCTCGGGCAGCTCCGCGCGGAAGCGCACGCCCCGGGGCACCACGCCCATCTCGCCGGGCCGCAAGTCCAGCACGCCCAGCTCCGTCACGAGCGTGAGCCGCCCGGCCTGCGGAACGATGAGCAGCTCGCCGTCGGCGTCGTAGAACACCTTGTCCGTCATGGACCGGTTGGCGTGGTACAGGTGGATGGCGATTCCCGCCCCCGTGCCCGGGTCCCCGTTGCCCGCGTAGGTGATGAGTCCCTCGACGAAGTCCGTGGGCACCGTCGGCATGGGCTGGGGACTCCAGCGCAGCCGGTTGGGCGTGGGCGGCGTCTCATCGAACGGACCGCTTCGCAGCAGGCCGTGCGGATGGGCCTTGTACGCGGGGTGGTTCGCGCTCGGCCGCAGCCGGTACAACCATGAGCGGCGGTTCTCCCGGCGCGCCACCGTGAAGGCCGTGCCGGAGAGCTGCTCCGCGTAGAGCCCGAACGGGGCGCGCTGCGGTGAGTTGCGGCCCACGGGCAGGGCACCTGGGACTGCCTCCGTGGCGAACTCATTGCCAAAGCCGGAGAGGTAGTCGCCGGGCGCCTGTCGCAGCCCGCTCTTCGGAGGTACAGCGGTTCGATTCTCGAGAGTCACCGTGTCGCTCCTCCGAAGTCGGGCCGAGGACTACTTCCGGGTCTTGTCGACCTTGATGACGCCGCGGCGGATCTGATCCAACTCGATGGACTCGAACAGGGCCTGGAAGTTGCCGTTGCCGAAGCCCTCGTTGCCCTTGCGCTGGATGATTTCGAAGAAGATGGGCCCGAACAGGTTCTCGGTGAAGATCTGAAGCAGCAGGCCTTCCTGCTCATTGCCGTCGATGAGGATGCGGTTCGCCTTCATCCGCGCCAGGTCCTCGCCGTGGTTGGGCACGCGCGAGTCGACCAGGTCGTAGTACGTCTCGATGGTGTCCTGGAGGTCCACGCCGCGAGCGCGCAGCTTCTCGACGGTGGTGTAGATGTCCTGGGTGGACAGGGCCAGGTGCTGGATGCCCTCGCCCTTGTACAGGCGGATGAACTCCTCGATCTGCGACTTCTCGTCCTGGCTCTCGTTGAGCGGAATCCGGATGGCGCGGTCGGGGGCAATCATGGCCTGGCTGAAGAGGCCGGTGGCCTGACCCTTGATGTCGAAGTACTTCTGCTCGGTGAAGCCGAAGATGCGGTTGTAGAAGGACGACCACGTGCGCATCTCGCCCCGGCGCACGTTGTGCGTCAGGTGGTCCAGCGACTCCAGGCCCACGCTGTTGCGGGCCTCGGCCTCGGCGGCGCCGGGAATCTGCACCCACGAGTCGTAGATGGTGCCGCTGGGGCCGTGCCGGTCGATGAGATACAGCAGGCTGCCACCGATGCCCTGGAGGACATAGAAGCCCTCGCCCAGGGAGCTGACGGCGGGGTCGGCCGGCTTGGCGCCGCGCTCCAGCGCCATCTCGTACGCGGTGCGGGCATTGGCCACGCGGAAGGCCATGGCGTTGGCGGACGGGCCGTGGGCGGCGCGGAACTCGGCGGCCTGTCCCGTCTCCTCACGGCTGATGAGCAGGTTGATGTCGCCCTGCTTGTAGCGCACCAGGTCCTTGCTCGGGTGCTTGGAGTAGGCGGTGAACCCCAGCTTCTCCACCAGCTTCACCATCGCCTCGGGAGCGGGGCTCGTGAACTCCACGAACTCGAAGCCATTCAGGCCAATAGGGTTTTCCGCCGTGCTCACCATGACACTGCCTCCACGAGACGTCTTGGGGTGTGCATGGAAGCTAGGGAGCGAGGTCCAAGGAGGAAAGCACAAAGCACTGCCAGAGAATGTCAGCCCGTCGCACAATCTCCCGAGGGAAGGCCCGCGCGAATGCGCACGGGTCGCGCGTCAAAGCGGGCACCGCGCCGCGTTACCTTCAGGACGTAGTGGATTGTCACTACAAGGGCGGGTTCAGCCTCACGGACCGCGTGCTTCGGTGGGCGCCGGAGCCAGAGTGCCCTCCATCAGGTCCTCGGCCCGCATGGGGAGCGCGAGTCCTTCGACGGAGACCTCCATCACCTCGGGCCCGGAGCCGCGCGCGTAGCTCAGGCCCGACTCGTCCGGGACATCGCCACCCAGCCACAGCCTCGCCAGCTCGCGACCCTCCGCGCCCAACAGCACCGCGCCGCGCGAGGCATCGCCAATGCCGTACTTCGCCCAGTTCTTGGGCCGGGCTTCGCCGAAGCTCGAGGCCTTCAACGTGCCCAGCACGCGCAGCAGGGAGACCACGCGGAAATGCTGGGCCTTGCCCTGCTTGGGCGACTCCACCTGCCACGACTCCGAGCCGCCATCCGTTCCGGCCGTGTTGACCAGGGTGATGGGCGCCACGCCGTTGCCAGGATGGAACACCACGCGTCGCACGTCCTCGCGGCGGAAGTTCAGCACGTGCTTGTCCTTCAGCTCCAGGACGTCCACGTCGAGCGCCGCGAGCGCGCTCTCGGGCACCTCGCCCAGCACCGCGTCGGAGCCCTGCTCCCGCAGTGCATGGACGCGAGGCGCACCGTCTTCCATCACCTGGGCCAGCCGGATGCGGACGGGCTCGCCCGAGCGTGGCGTGAAGCGAGCATCGATGAGCGGCGACTCCAGGCCCCACTTCTTCCGCGTCTGTGGGGAGTCCGTGGGGAAGGAGAGCGCCCGGTGCTCCTTCAGATTTTTCAACAATGACGTCACCCGAGCCTCGTCCGCGCGCTCAGGCAGGGGCTTCGTCAGGCGCCACTTCGTCGTGCCCGCCTCGTGCTCCAGCACGTAGCCCCGTTCCTTGGCCCGCACCTCGATGAGCGTCAGCTCGTTCGCCTCCAGGTCGCCGAGCAGCTCCTTCGAGCGCAGCGCGAACGTGTCCTTGTCCAGGCTCCAGCGCACCGAGCCCTGGGCCGCATAGACCTTCGCGTCTCCATCCCGGCGCACATACACGGAGCCATCGAACATGTTCTCGACGCCACCGTGCAGCGTCACCGTGTGCTGACGGCTGGGGACGTCTTCACCTCCGCCGCTCGCATCCGGCAGGAAGGCATGTGCCGTCACGCTGAAGACGGGCGACTTGAGGCCGTACTTCTCCAGGTCCGCGTCGGTGGGGGCGTCCTTCACGAGCGGGCTCGACGCCGTGCTCCCCAGCGTCTCCAGCAGTGCCTCCACGGCGGCGGCCTCCGCGCGGGCCTTCACCGGAGCGACGATGCGCCACGTTCCATCCGGCTCGCGTGCTAGCTCCGTGGTGTCTCCTTGCGCGCGCACGGTGATGTGAGTGAACACGGGTGCTGCGGCCTTTGTGCCCTGCGTCCCGCTCGACGGCGGAGCGAACAGTGGCGCTGCCACCGCCGGAGGCTCGGTCGCTTTCCGCGAAGAACCCTCGGAGCACGCGGACAAGGCCAGCCCGCCCGCACCCAGCGCGAGGACCGCCGCCACCAATCTCTTGCCCGTGGCGCTCACTTGTTCCGCCGCGTCAGCCAGATGGCCAGTCCCAGTCCCATCATCGAGAGGGGGAGCAGGTCCGTGGAGATGAAGCGGATGTGGTCCATGTCGTCCGCGTCCAGCTCCAGCGTCGACACTTCGCGGTCCGGAGGGCGCAGGGTGACCTTGGTCACCTGGTTGGACGCCCAGCCCAGCGCGTTCATCACCAGGTTGCGGTTGGGCTCATGGCCCCAGTTCGGGTCCAACAGCAGCTCGGAGTCGCCCATCACCACGAGCCGCGCCTCGTCGAAGCGCTTGTCCGGCGCGTCCTTCGTGTCGCGAATGATTGCGGCCACCAGCGTGAGCTGACCCGTCTTCTCTCCGTCGGAAGGAACGGCGTTCTCCTCGGGCTTCGTCTCCACCCAGCCGTACTGCGAGGTGTGCACCACGGGCTCCACCCGCACGCCGTCCGCGAGTCCCTCGCGCAGCAGGGTGAGGCTGCGCGGCGTGGGCAGCTCCACGTTCAGCCCGCGCTGACGCAGCGGGAGCACCATCGCGTGGTTGCTGTAGAACCGTGAGAGCACGACATAGGGGTTGCCGCTGTTGAACTGCGCGTCCGCGGCGATGCCCTCGTCCAACTGGATGCCGTACTCGGCCAGCAGCGAGCCCAGGCCATCCTCCAGCCCCGCGTCGGTGAAGTAGAGCAGCCTGCCTCCGCCCGCGAGGTACTTGCGCAGCACCTCCACCTCCGGCGCGGTGAAGCGCACGCGAGCCCCCGCGATGATGACCAGCGAGGCGTCCCGGGGCACGTCCGTCGCGCCCGCCAGGTACATGGCCTCCGCGCCATAACCCTCCTGGAGCAACTGCCTGCGCAGCTCGGACATGGTGGCGCCGGGGTCGTTCGGAGCCGCCTCGTCCTTGGCCAGCGGCCACTCACCGTGACCGGTGACGAAGTACACCCGCTGGGTGCCCACCGCGTTCAGCTTGATGAGCGCATTCGTCAGGTCCTGCTCGGACACGGCCTGGAGCGTCGTGTGAGCCTCTCCGCGCACCAGCACCACGCTCGCCTGGTCTTCCTTGAGCTGGTACTTCGCGACCAGGTCCGGGCTGCGGCGAGCGTCCTTGAAGGTGAACTCAAAGCGCTCCGGGGCCTGCGCGCGGTAGCGCTGGAACAACGTGTCCAACAGTCCATAGGACTCGTGAGTCGGGGGCACGAAGCCGATGGCGAGGACCTTCTCTGGCAGGGCCTCCAGCGTGGCGAGCGTCTGTGGCGCGAGCGTGTGGATGCGCGCGTTCGTCAAATCCCAGCGAAGGCTCTTCTGGAACGCGGCGTAGTTGAGCGCCACCAGTCCGACGAGGACGGCGAGCACGGTGACGCCCGTGCGCAGGAAGAAGAAGCTGGACCTGTGCGAGGCGAGCTTGCCGAAGTGCTTCAGGTTCGTCGCCAGATA
Organism: Myxococcus sp. AM011; assembly: GCF_013372595.1. Classification (NCBI taxonomy): domain Bacteria; kingdom Pseudomonadati; phylum Myxococcota; class Myxococcia; order Myxococcales; family Myxococcaceae; genus Myxococcus; species Myxococcus sp. AM011. Next base: position 4,706 of record NZ_JABXEM010000095.1, on the reverse strand, counting down.
CACGGCGATGAGCACGAGGCCCAGGCCCGCCTTCACACCCGTGGCGATGGGGCTGCCGGAGGTGATGAAGAGGGTGAAGGGGCTCGACAGCAGCAACAGGAGCCCGAAGGCGCCCAGGTACCGACCGAGGAGGGTCGCGTTCATGTGCGGAGATTCCCTTTCGCGTGAGCGCGGGCCCTGTCAGGCCCAGCGCCGCGCTTCCACGGTGCGGTGGGTGAGCAGCAGCGAGAAGACGATGACGGAGGCGAAGAACACGAACGTCTGCACATCCAGGATGCCCTTGAGCAGGTTCTGGAGCTGCGCGTCGAAGGACAGATACGTCAGCACCGAGCGCAGCGGCTCCTCGGTGGCCTGCGCCACGCCGGACAGCATCATCCACGGCAGCAGCACCGCGAAGGTGAGGAAGGCCGCCAGCATCTGGCTCTCCGTCAGCGCGGAGATGAACATGCCCACCGCCATGCACGTGGCGCCCCACAGCAGGACGCCGCCGTAGCCCAGCAGCACGGTGGACCACTCCAGCGCGGTGCCGGACTCCGCCTGCCCGAATGATGAGAGCACCAGCGGGAAGACGAGCGTGAGGCCCAGCGTCGTGGAGATGATGCCCAGTCCGCCCAGGTACTTGCCCAGGACGATTTCGATGGGGCGCACGGGCGCGGTCATCAGCAGCTCGAACGTCTTGTTGCGCTTCTCCTCCGCGAACAGCCGCATGGAGAGGAAGGGCGCGACGAAGAGGGTGATGACGATGACCATGCCCCACAGCTGCACCATCACCCCGTCGGTGAGGTTGCGGTAGGCGGTCATGTCCGGCGGCATCATCGCCCACGTGACTTCGCGAGCCTGCTCCTGCACCTGCTGGAACGTCGCCAGCAGGTTCACGAAGAAGAAGGACGACAGCGCCACCATCGCGGTGAAGACGCCATAGGCCCACGGGGTGGTGAAGAAGAGGGACAGTTCCTTGCGAGCGATGGCCAGGGCGATGCGCATGGACCGGGGGGTTCCTTGAAGAAGGGGACGGGCGCCGCGCTCAGGCGGCGGTCAGCTTGATGAAGACCTCTTCCAGCGACGCGCTCTCCGAGGTGCCCTGGGAGCCCGCCAGCTTGCGGAGGTCATCGTAGGCGACGATGCGCCCCTGATTGAGGATGAGGACCTTCTCGCACGTCATCGTCACTTCCGGGAGGATGTGCGTGGAGAGGATGACGGTGTGCTTGCCCGCGAGGCCCTTGATGAGCGCGCGCACCTCCGCGCGCTGCGCCGGGTCCAATCCCTCCGTCGGCTCGTCGAGGATGAGGACCTGGGGCGAGCCGAGCAGCGCCTGGGCGATGCCGACGCGCTGCTTGTAGCCCTTGGACAGGTTCTGGATGAGGCGGCCGAGCACGTGCGTGACGCCGGTGAGGCTGGCCACCCGCTCGACTTCGCCCTTGAGCTCTCGGGAGGGCAGGCGCTTGAGCGCCGCGACGAACTTCAGGTACCCGTGCACCGTCATATCCGGGTAGAGGGGCGGCGTCTCCGGCAGGTAGCCGATGCGGCGCTTCACCTCCAGCGGATGGGTGAAGACGTCGAAGCCTCCCACGCGGGCGACTCCTTCCGATGGCGGGAGGAAGCCGGTGAGAATCTTCATCGTCGTGGACTTGCCCGCGCCGTTGGGCCCGAGGAAGCCGAGGATTTCGCCCTCTTCGACGCTGAAGGTGAGGTCGTCGATGGCCACGCGGTCGCGATACCGCTTGGTGAGGTGCTGTACCTCGATCATCGCCATGGGCAGGCTCCAGGAGAGACGCGCTCGACCCTGGGCCGCCGGCCGTGGAGGTGTTTCTCGGACGGCCCGGGCAGACCGCCGCCGACTATAGGGGTCGATCCTGGGGTGTCAAGGCGACGCCCGGTGCTCGGCTCGGGTGCTTCCCCGCGCTGGCCGGGCTCCTGCAAGACTGCGCTTCGGTGTGGTTCCCCGGACACGCCTAACAGGGGTAGTGAGACGCTCATGCCTATCGTGGTCCAGAAGTACGGCGGCTCGTCGGTGGCCGACGTGGAGAAGATTCGCAAGGTGGCGCGGCGGGTGAAGGACAAGCGCGACGCCGGGTACCAGGTGGTGGTGGTGGTGAGTGCCATGGGCGACACCACGGACGAACTGCTCGCCCTGGCCAAGCAGGTGTCCCCGGACCCCGCGCGACGCGAGCTGGACATGCTGCTGACGTGCGGTGAGCGCATCTCCATGGCGCTGCTCTCCATGGCGCTCCAGGAGATGGAGGTGCCGGCCATCAGCTTCACCGGCAGCCAGAGCGGCATCATTACGAACGACGCGCACGCGCAGGCGCGCATCGTCGAGGTGCGGCCCTATCGCATCCATGACGAGCTGGCGCGCGGCAAGGTGGTCATCGTCGCCGGCTACCAGGGCGTCTCGTACAAGAAGGAAGTGACGACGCTGGGGCGTGGAGGCTCGGACACCACTGCGGTGGCGCTGGCCGCGGCGTTGGAGGCGGAGGCGTGTGAAATCTACTCCGACGTGGACGGCATCTTCAGCGCGGACCCGCGCGTGGTGCCGGACGCGCGCAAGCTGGAGTCGCTCAGCTACGACGAGATGCAGGAGCTGGCGAGCGCGGGCGCCAAGGTGCTCAACGCGCAGGCGGTGGAATGGGCGAAGTCGCGAGGCATCGCCATCCTCGCGCGCACGGCGCATGCGCCGGGCAACGGCACGGAGGTGCGCGAGCTGACGGCGCCGTCGGACCACCGGGTGAAGGGCGTCACCGCGGACGCGGAGCTGGCGGTGCTGGCGGTGAGCGAGCAGGTGCCTCTGCCGGAGCTGTTGGAGTTCCTCGATGCCCGAGGCGTGCGAGGCCGCTCCCTGGGCTTCGACGGGCTGCGGGGCGGCGCCGGCCACGCGTATCTCCTCGTCCCGCTGGCGGACATCCACGGCCCTGAGGCGCTGCGCAAGGAGCTGGCCACGCGCTTCGACGGCGCGGTGTCGTGGCGCGAGGAGCAGGGCACCGTCACCTGCGTGGGCGTGGGGCTCAACGCGGACTGGGCGCCGCTGCGTCAGGCCCTGGCGGTGGCGGAGGAGCTGGGCGCGAAGGTGCATGCGGCCCACACGTCGCCACTCCAGCTCACGCTGCTCGTGGACAAGCCCCACCTCAAGCCGCTGACGGCGAGGCTGCACCGCGAGCTGCTCGGAGGGTGAAGCGCGTGAGGACCTCCAGGCTTGTCGCCAGGAGGTCCCCCGTACCTTCTTGCTACTCGGTGAGCGTGGCGGTGGCGGTTTGCGCACCCGCCGCGCAGTCGGACTCCACCGCGCCGACATCGGGCGCGGAGCCGCAGAAGGGCAGGCCCAGGTCCATGCCCCGGTCCACCGCTCCAGCGCCTGGCATGAAGTCGTTCGTGTCCACCAGCGCGGTGTCGGACTCGTCCGAGCTCGTGTCCTGGCCTTGCTGCTTCCAGGCCGCGAGCAGCTCACCCACCCAGGAGTCCTCGGGGATGAAGAAGTTGCCCGTCGTGAAGTTCGCGCCCGGCTGGTAGACATTGGCGGACATGTCCAGCCCGGAGGTGTAGGGCCCCAGGTTGACGGCGTTGCGCGTGACGAAGAGGTTGTTGCGCACCGCCACGTTGGTGGAGTCGCCGCCGGTGCCGTGTCCGAGCACCAGCGCGAAGCCCTTCGTCCCGGTGACGGTGTTGTGCAGCACGCGCACGTCGACGCCGTTCTCGATTCGGATGGCGGAGCCCTCGGGCATCTTCAGCGAGTGGATGCGATTGCGCCGCACGGAGACGTTGGTCGGCGGAGCACCCACCCGGTTTCCGCCCACGGCGATGCCCAGCGCGGCGTCGGAGATGTCGTTGTCCTCCAGGATGATGTTCTTCGCGGAGTAGTGCACCACCACCGCCTCGCCCCGTGACGTGGTCGACTTGGTGAAGCCGTGCATGCGGTTGCCGCGCACCGTGACGTCGTGGCACGTCTTGAGGTCCACGGCATTCTCACGGTTGTCGTACATGTCGTTGTCCTCGATGAGGACCCCGCTCGCGGGAGCGTCATTGCTGAAGCCCTCGGGCCCGAGGCACTGCACGGAGTCACCCGAGTTGTCGTGGATGTCGTTGCCGCGCACGGTGATGTTCTTCGACGTGGGCGCGATGACGACGCCGTGCGAGTCGTCGGCCCCCCGGGCGAAGTGGTGGATGTGGTTGTTCTCGATGGTGACGCCGCGCGCGCTGGCATCGGTGCTGATGCCGCTGCCGAAGGAGCCATGGTGCAGCTCATTGTTGGCCAGCACCGTGCCTTGGGTGTCTCCAGCGAAGGTGACGGCGATCTGCCGCGCGCCCTTCACGTCGAACTCGAAGCCCTCGATGCGCCAGTTCGGGCGCTGCACCAGGACCATGTACCAACCGGCGGAGGTGGGCACGAGCTTGGGCATACCCTCGCCGCGCAGGGTGATGGGAGCGCTGGCGGTGCCGGCGCGGACGTTGGAGTCGAGCACCAGCTTCTCCGCATAGGTGCCCTGCTGGACGCGGATGATTTCACCGGGCCCCACCAGGGTGAGCGCCTTGGCGATGGTGCGAAGCGGCCTGGCCTGCGTGCCCGCGGCGGTGTCATTGCCCGACGGGCTGACGTACCACTCGCGCGAATACTGGGGCGGCGCCGGCTCCTCGGTGGGCGAGGGCCCTGGAGTGGGCGTGGGCGTCGGGACCTCCGTCACGGGAGGCGACGTCGGCTCGGGTGAGGGCTGGGT
>NZ_JABXEM010000094.1:0-37048 GCF_013372595.1 Myxococcus sp. AM011 | reverse complement strand
CCCTCGGGGGTGGGCGGGGCGGCGCTCGCGGCGGCGGCGTCCTGTTTGATTCGCTCCAGGGTGGCCTGCGCCGCGCACTGCTCCGCTTCCTTCTTGCTGCGGCCGGAGGCCCTGGCGAAGGGCGCCTCTCCGAGCGACAGCTCCACCTCGAACACCTTGGAGTGCTCCGGGCCCGTCTCCGACACCACTCGGTAGCGCGGCGACAGCTTGAGCTTCTCGTGAGCCATCTCCTGGAGGAGCGTCTTGTAGTCCAGCCGCCCCTGGCCGCTGGAGACCTCGTCCAGGAGCTCCGCGAAGTACCGGTCCACCAGCGCCGCCGCGGACTCCAGGCCCGCGCAGAGGAAGACGGCGCCGAAGACGGCCTCCAGCGCATCCGCCAGCACGGAGTTCTTCTCCCGGCCGCCGGACAGGAGCTCCCCCCGGCCCAGGAGCAGCAGGTCCCCCAGGGGGATGATGCGGGCCACCCGGGCCAGGCCGTCCTCGTTGACGATGCGGGCGCGCATCTTGGTGAGGTCGCCCTCGGGCATCCCCGGGAAGCGCTCCATCAGCCGGTGCCCGACGGCCAGGTTCACCACCGAGTCGCCCAGGAACTCCAACCGCTGGTTGTCCTTGAGGTCTTTATCCCGCGTCTCGTTGACGTAGGTCTTGTGGGTCAGGGCCTCGAGGGCGACCTCCCTGCGCGAGAACCCCAGCCCCAGACGCTTCTCCAGGGACTCCACCCGCTCCGACGGACTCAGCTTCTCCACGGACGTCTCTCACTCCTGAGGCGCGTCCGGTCCCACCAGCCTCACGGCTTCGGGACGAACTTTCAGCAGCGCCGCCACCATCCGGGCAATGCCCGGGAATTCATCCAGCTCGAACCGGCCCGCCCACACCTTGCCCTGGGCCCCCGCGAGGAGCCCCCGGAAGGTGCGCCCCGCCACCCTCGCGGCGGCGAAGCGGTACGGCCTGCCCTCTACCTGCAACTGCGCCAGCAGCTCCAGGCTGCTCCGGGGCGGAACCAACGACTCCGCGCCAAACTTCTCCACGATGTCCGAAAAGCGCACCAGCCCCGCGCCCGCCGGCTGGGGACGGCTCGCCGGCTCTCCGAGCAGCGCCGCCAGGTAGCCCGTCAGCGCCGCGCGCTCCCGGAACTCCGACAGCTCCAGCGTGTGCCCCGCACCGCCGGACACGTCGCCGCCCTTTTCCCGCTGGGCGCGGGCAATCCGGAAGTTGCCCAGCCGGTCCGCGGCGAGCAGGACGGTGAGGTCCCCTTCCACCACCTCGGTGGTCAGCTCCAGGGTGTCCTGGTCCACGCGCGGGGCCAGCCCAAGCACTTGGAGCTCCGCCGAGCGGCGCTGGACGTGGAAGATGTGCTCGTTGAAGGCGTCCGACAGCAGCGCTTCGATATCCGCCACGTCGCTGAGGGCGCCGATGAGGATGGGCGCGAGTCCCACCACCGCCGCCGGGGAGATGGGGATGAGCCGATCCCCCATCACCTGGAAGGTCACCTCGGCGATGAACGCCTTGGTCACGGGATTGACGAGAGGCGACGACTCCAGGTCCAGCACCGCTTCGATGCCGGCCACATCCTCACGTACTTGAAGCCCGAGTCCCTCCAGCCGTGCCGTGTCCATCAAGCCCCTTTGAAGGTCTCTCTCGCGATGATGGTGCGTTGGATCTCGCTCGTTCCCTCTCCAATTTCACACAATTTGGCGTCGCGGAGGTAGCGCTCAACGGGGAATTCACGGGTGTAGCCGTAGCCGCCGTGGATCTGCACCGCCTTGGAGGCCGCGCGCATGGCGACCTCGGAGGCGAACAGCTTCGCCATGGAGGCTTCCTTGGAGTACGGCTGACCCGCATCGGCCAGTCGCGCCGCGCGGTGGACGAGCAGCCGGGCCGCGTCCGTCTCCGTCTTCATGTCCGCCATCATCCAGCGCAGGGCCTGGAACTCGGAGATGGGCTGGCCGAAGGCGGTGCGGTCCTTGGAGTAGCGCACCGACTCCTCCAGCGCGCCCCGGGCCAGACCCACGGCCAGCGCGCCGATGGTGATGCGGCCCTTGTCGAGGATCTTCATGGTGTCGATGAAGCCGTGGTCGACCTCGCCGACGCGGTTCTCGTCCGGCACTTCCACGTTCTCCAGCACCAGCTCCGCCGTGTCCGACGAGCGCATGCCCAGCTTGCCGTGGATGGCGCGCTGGCTGAACCCGGGCATCCCCTTCTCCAGGAGGAACGCCGTGACGCCCTTCTGGCGCTTCTGGGGTGACGTCACCGCGAGGACGACGAAGACATCGCCCACGGTGCCCTGGGTGATGAACATCTTGGTGCCGTTGAGCACCCAGTTCTTCCCCTGGCGCACCGCCGTCGTCTTCATGCCGGACGCGTCCGAGCCGGACCCGGGCTCCGTCAGACCCCAGGCGCCCAGGGCCTCCGCGGAGGCGAGCTTGGGCAGGTACTTCGCGTGCTGCGTCTCGTTGCCGAAGACGCGCAGGTGGCTGGTGCCCAGGCCGTTGTGGCTGGCCACCGTGAGGGCGAGCGAGCCGTCGTAGCGGGCGATCTCCTCCACGGCCACGGCCACGGCGAGCGAGTCCATGTCCGCCCCGCCGTACTTCTCCGAGACGAGGATGCCCATGACGCCGAGCTGGCCCAGCTCCTTCACCACCGCCATGGGGAACTTCTCCTCCTTGTCCCACTGGCTGGCGAAGGGCTTCACCTGGCGCTCGCAGAAGTCGCGGAGGGAGGACTGGAGGGCGCGATGACTTTCGGGGAGTTCAAAGTCCATGGTCGGGTGGATCTATAGCAAAGGGTCCCGGAAGGCAGCGGGCCTTCCGGGCAGGGCAAGATTCTCTACTCAAACGGGATAGACGCCGTGCTTCTTTTCGGCCCGAGGCGTCTGGCGCGAGGCGTACAGCCCGTACCGCTGGGTCAGCTCGTGACGCAGGCGCTCACCAGGGACGATGTCATCGATGATGAGCTCGCTGGCCAGCTTGTAGATGTCCACGTCCGCCTTGTACTCGTCGCGCAGCTTCTGGACGTAGGCGGGGCGCTCGGCCTCGGGCAGCTCCTGAATCTTGTTGTAGTAGACGGCGTTGACGGCCGCCTCCGGGCCCATCACGGCGATCATCGCCCCGGGCAGCGCCAGGGTGGCCTCGGGCGCGAAGCCCGGGCCGCTCATGGCGTAGAGGCCGGCGCCGTACGCCTTGCGGACGACGAGGCAGATGCGGGGCACGCTGGCCTCGGACACGGCGGAGATCATCTTCGCGCCGGAGCGGATGATGCCCGCGCGCTCCACCTTGGTGCCGATCATGAAGCCCGGCACGTCCGCCATGTAGAGCAGCGGAATGTTGAAGGCGTCACACAGCCAGATGAACCGGGCGGCCTTGTCCGCGCTGTCCACGAAGAGCACGCCGCCCTTGTACTTGGGCTGGTTGGCGATGATGCCCACGGGACGGCCGTCGATGCGAGCCAGGCCGGTGATCAGCTCCTGGGCGAAGAGCTTCTTCACCTCGAACCAGCTCCCCTCGTCGATGAGCTCGGTGATGAGGGCGTGCATGTCGAAGGGCTTGTTCTGGTCGACGGGGACGATCTCCTCGACCTTCTTCCCGCTGGCCTTGGGCGCCTTGGACTCCGCGCGCGGCGGAAGCTGGCTGCAGTTCTCCGGGAAGTAGCTCAGATAGTTCTTCGCCGCGGCGATGGCCTCCTGCTCCGTCTTCACCAGCACGTCGCCACAGCCGGAGATGGAGCAGTGCATCTTCGCGCCGCCCATCTCCTCCAGCGTCACCTTCTCGCCAATCACCATCTCCGCCATGCGCGGGCTGCCCAGGTACATGGAGGCGTTGCCGTCCACCATGATGACCAGGTCGCAGAACGCGGGGATGTACGCGCCACCGGCGGCGGAAGGTCCGAAGAGCAGGCACACCTGGGGCACGTCCCCGGACATGTGCACCTCGTTGTAGAAGATGCGGCCGGCGCCCCGGCGGCCGGGGAACATCTCCACCTGGTCGGTGATGCGGGCTCCGGCGGAGTCCACCAGGTAGAGCAGCGGGCAGCGCAGCGAGCGGGCCGTCTCCTGGATGCGGAGGATCTTCTCCACCGTGCGAGCGCCCCAACTGCCGGCCTTCACCGTGGAGTCGTTGGCCATGATGGCCACGGTGCGTCCGGCCACCTTGCCCAGGCCGATGACGACGCCGTCCGAGGGCAGCTCCGCGTCCAGGTTGTTGGCGAGCTTCGCGTCCTCGACGAAGGAGCCCTCGTCGACAAGCAGGCGGATGCGCTCACGCGCGAACAGCTTGCCGGCCTCCTGGTTCTTCGCGTGGTACTTGGACGCGCCACCCTTCTCCACCTGGGCGATCTTCTCGAGCAGTTTCGTGTCTTGGGACATGGCCCGGGCGACATAGCAGAAAGGTCCCCGGCTGGCTGCTAACTCACCGAGGGGTCCAACACACCTTGTCGTCCATCTGATGACGCGTCGTGCGAACCCCAGGGCCCGGGGGATGCCGCCACGGGCTCCCCTGCCTACCTTCAAAGCTCGAAGGAGACGCTCCGTAGTGCGGCGCGTCCCCGACCAACACTGGCCCAGGAGGGAAGCATGTTCGCGAAGAAGAAGGCGAAGTGGACGGCGAAGGGATTGGCCAAGAGCGAGCTGTACCGCAAGTGGATGGCCCACAAGCTCCTCGACGAGCTCCCCCGGGTCGCCCGCGATCGCTGGGACGACTTCGAGCCGGATGATGCACTGCGGCACGTGGGCCTGACGACCTACAAGCCGGGGCGGACCGGCCTGGGCGGCCTGGGGCTGTTCCTCATCGGCGCGGTGGCGGGCGGCGTGGCGGCCCTGCTGCTCACGCCCAAGACGGGCGACGACCTGCGCACCCAGGTGAAGGACAAGGCCATGGGCTACATGAACAAGCAGAACATCGGCCTGGCGCCGGAGAAGAGCGCCAACGCCTAGCTGATGGGCCGCCTCATCGCGCGGGCCACTTCCGTTGACGAAGGGTCCGACCCGACATGAGGTCACGAGGGCGGGGTTCGCGAGTCGCGAGCCACCGCCCTTCGTGTGTTTCCTCAGCGTCCCTTGAAGACGGGGGGGCGCTTCTCGGCGAAGGCGCGCAGGCCCTCCAGGCGGTCCTCCGTCTTGAGGACCTCTTCGTACTTGCGCAGCTCCAGCGCGAGCGCGTCATCCAGCTCCAGGCCCGTGCCCTCGTCGATGGCGTGCTTGGCGGTGGCCACCGCGATGGGGGCGTTGTCCACCACCGACTCCGCCAGCCCGTGCGCCACTTCCAACAGGTGCCCTTCGGGCGCGAGCCGGTTGACGAGTCCGACGGCGAACGCCTCCGCCGCGTTGAGGCGTCGCGCGGTGAGGATGAGGTCCTTGGCGCGGCCGGGGCCCACGAGCCGCGCCAGCCGCTGCGTGCCGCCTCCTCCGGGGATGATGCCCAGCTTCACCTCGGTGAGGCCCAGCTCGGCCGCGGGGGCCGCCACGCGCAAGTCACAGGCGAGCGCCAGCTCGGTGCCTCCACCGAAGGCCGCGCCGTTGATGGCGGCGATGAAGACGCAGTCGCTCTTCTCAATCGCGCGGAACGTCTTGCGAAGTCCGTCGAGGAAGAAGCGCACCTCGTCCTCGGCCATGCCCGCGCGCTCCTTGAGGTCCGCGCCCGCGCAGAAGGCCTTGTCGCCCGCGCCGGTGATGACGACGGCGCGCACCTGGTGCCCCGAGGACACGCGAGCGACGAGCGCGCCGAGCTCCTGGAGCATGGCGCGGCTGATGGCGTTGCGGCGGCCCTCGCCGTCGATGGTCCAGATCTCGATGGCACCGCGTGCGTCGACCTTGAATTCCGGCATATCCGCTCCCCTTCCAGGGCCCGCCCGGCGGGCCGCTCTGGGACGCGGCAGAGTGCGGTGGGAAGGCGGGTCTGGCAAGGCGGAAACGGTTAGCATCCCCTCATGCCTTCGCCGCGCACCGTGCTCCGACAGCTCGCCCCATGGGCCTCCCGGTGGCCCCTGGCCCTCCCCCTGGTGGCCCTGGCCCTCGTTCCGCTCGACGCCCTGGCCCGAGGCGGCGGTGGCGAGCACTACACGCGTCCCTCCTCCGACCGCGACGGCGGTGGCGATGGGATTCCCATCTGGATCCTCTTCGAGGCGTTCCGGCTGGTGTTCCGCTATCCGAAGGTGATGATTCCGCTGCTGGTCATCTGCGGCGTCGGGTACTGGCTCTACAAGCGCAACCTCCACCCGACGGCCACCACGCGCAAGGCGTTGGACCAGTACGAGGCGGACCAGCGCACCCAGGTGACCTCCCGAGATGTGTCCGGCTGGGTCAACGCGCTCAAGCTGAAGGATTCCGCGTTCGAGTTGGAGACCGTGCTCGGCAAGGTGCGTCGGTTGTTCATGGACCTGCAGCAGGCCTGGTTCCGCCGCGACATGACGCCGGTGCGGCCCTTCCTGTCGGACGCGACGTGGCAGCGCTTCGACGTGCAGCTCAAGCTGCTGGATGCGCAGGGCGTGCGCGATGCCATCACCGACATCGAAGTGCTCGATGTCCAGCTCATCGGCCTGGAGCAGAGCGAGTGGTTCGACAGCATCCAGGTCCGCGTGCAGGCGCGGATGCGGGACACGGATGTGTCGGCGAACGACACGGACGCGCAGGCCGTCGAAGCCGCGCGCCGGGCCCCGATGGAGACCTTCACGGAGGTGTGGACCTTCGTGCGCAAGCCGGGCGCGCAGACGCGCATCGGCGCGGACCTGTTCCAGGGCAAGTGCCCCAACTGCGGTGCCCCGTACAAGGGCGGCGCGGCCAACCGCTGCGAGTTCTGCAACGCGGTGGTGAACTCCGGCAACTACGACTGGACGCTCACGGAGATTACCCAGGGCGTGGAGCACTCGCGCTACCACCGGACGGTGGATGGGCTGATGCAGGCGCGCCAGGAGGACCCGGCGCTCAACCTGGAGGTCCTGGAGGACCGTGCGTCGCTCTTGTTCTGGAAGTGGATCGACGCGCAGAGCCGGGGCGAGACGAAGGGCCTGTCCAAGGTGGCGACTCCGGAGGCGCTCGGGACGTTGAACTCCGAGCTGGACGGGCTGCGTCGTCAGGGCCGGCGGCGCGTGTTCCTGGAGTGCGCGGTGGGCTCGGTGGACGTGCGGCTGCTGGAGGTGGACCCGCGCGGGTATGATCGCGCCCACGCGGAGATTCGCTGGAGCGCCCGCATGGGCGTGGGCCCCGTCAACGAGCGCCCGCCGCAGATTCCCACCCTGCCCCAGCGCTTCGTCTTCACGCTGGTGCGCAAGCATGGCGCGCGGACGAACACGGCGAATGGCGTGTCCACGGACCGCTGCCCCCAGTGCAACGCGCCGCTCACCGACAGCGCCGCCACGGCTTGCGAGTTCTGCGGCACGCAGCTCGCCACCGGTGAACGGGACTGGGTGCTCGCGTCCGCGCTGCCGTTCGAGGCGTGGAATGTCCGCGAGGGTGCCAGCAGCTACCGGGCCCCGCCCGCCCGAGCGCCGATGGCTCGGCCGTCGAATGGTGGTGCGCCCGCGGTGGCTCCGGCGGGGAACGGCACGGACGCGGTGATGGATGTCCAGGAGCGCCAACGGCTGCTCTACATGATGGCCGCCATCGCCGCCGCCGACGGCACGGTGACTCCCGCTGAGCGCAAGCTGCTGAAGCTGTGTTCCGAGCGCTGGGATGTCGAGTGGGCCCAGGTGGAGATGGCCCTCAACGCGGGGCCGCAGCTCTTCGAGCGACTGGTCGTCCGGGGCAGCCCCGAGGCCGAGGTCTTCCTGCGCAACATCGTCGAGATGGCCCTGGTGGATGGCCGCATCGACCGCAAGGAGCGCCGCATGCTTGAGTCCGCGGCGGCGCACCTGGGCCTTCAGGAGAAGCTGGCGTCGATGATCGGCGACCGGTGAGTCTGGAGCCTGGGGGCGGGCCGTGGAGTCCGCCCCCTCTGAAAATCCCGACCGGGCACACTCCGAGTATGATTACCCAGAGTGAAGTCCGGCCCCGGCCCGAGGGCTCAGGAAGGTCGATGTGAGTCGGGTTGGTAGGTCTGGATGACGTTCTGCACGCGGTCGGTGACGGTGCGCAGGGCACTGGTGGCGGAGGTCGCGGCATCCAGCCGGCCCAGGGTCTCCGTCATCATCGCGGACAGGTCATTCACCGCGCCGAAGAGCTGCGAGACGCCCGCTGACTGCTGTCCCACGGCCGCGGAGATGCGGCGCACGCTGTCGGTGCTGCTCTCCATCATCGCGGTGAGTCCTTGGAGGCTCTCGCCTGACGCTCGCACTGTCTCCAGGTCGAGTGCCATGCGCTCGGAGCCTCGCTTGCTCGCCGTCATCACCGCGTTGATGGACTTCATCGTGTCGTCGAGGATGACGCGCACCTCGCTCGTGGCCTTCTGAGACTGGCGCGCGAGCCGACGCATCTCCGAGGCGACCACCGCGAACCCCCTGCCCATCTCGCCCGAGCGCGCCGCTTCAATCGCCGCGTTGAGGGCCACCATGTTCGACTGGTCCGCCAGGTCCTTGACGGTGGCGGCGATGGCCGTGAGCCGGCGGGCCCGAGAGCCCAGTTCCTCCAACTGCCCGGACAGCTCCGCGGCTTGGGCGCGGATGCCCTCCAGTCCGAGCATGCTCTTGCCAATCATCGACTGGGCCGTGCTCCCCGCATCGCCCGCCTGCGTCGTGGACGCGAGGATGGCCTCCGCCCGCCGCGACGTCTCCTCCGACGTGCGCTGAATCTCCGTCGCCGTCACCTGCGTCTCCGACAGCGCCTGCGCCTGCCGTGACAGCATCCGGCGCTGGTCCTCGGTGGTGATGGTCAGGGAGAGCATCGCCTCCGTCAGCTCGCGGGCGGAGTCCATCAATGGCTCCACCACCTTCGTCTGGAGCTGTGCCTGGGACAGCTCCAGACGGGCCTGTCGCGAGGCAAGCTCCCGCAAGTCCTTCCGTCCGCTCAGGCACGTCAGGATGAGGAACACGTTCTCGAACAGCACCCAGCCCGCGTGCTCCAGCGGACGCCAGATGCTCACCAGGTCCGTGCCGAACACGGACTGCGGCCAGAACAGCCCGCGCGCCAGGTGGTCCACCACGACGACACCCGAGTAGACGAGCAGCACGCGCACGTCCCGATAGACGGCCAGGAAGGCCAGCGAACCGAAGATGTGGAAGTGAGTCTCGATGCGGCCATCGGTGATGTGGATCAGCAGCCCGGACATCAGCGCTTGCGCCACGCCGATGGAGAACCGCGTGGACGTGCCCCCGGGACGCAGCAGGCTCAGCGTCACCGGGAGGCTGGCCACCACGAAACCGAGCCCTCCGGCAGCCCAGACATGGGGGTGCACCTCACTGGAGGTCCCCGCCCACGTCCTTGGCGACAAGACCCACGCGGTGAGGAGTGCCCCCAACCATTGAAGGCCCATCAGCGCCGCGAACATCCGGTCCGTCCGGCGGTTGAGAGCGGTTTGATGCTCGTCGAAGATTTCCAGCGAGCGTCGCGCGAGGGCCGTCGCGTCGACCGAGTGGGTCATGAAGCAAGTCCAGGTGTGAAAGCAGGGTCGACTGCTACCCAGGCTACCAGCGCCTCACTCACATCGGAACCACCGTCAAAAGATTACAGGCTTGCTACCCCTCGCGGACCGGCCGCCCCGGGGCGTCCTCCGAGCGAAGCCCAGGGGGACGCCATACCGGGTTGGCTCAGGTCTGCAAGCGACGGGAGGCCTTCTTCTCGCGCTCGCCCAGCGCGGCCTGAAGGTACTTGCCCGCGAGCTTCCGGCCGATGAGCTCCTGGGCAATCTCCCCGGCCTCCACCAGCCGGTCCAGGTTGATGCCGGTGTCCACGCCCATGCCATGGAACATGAAGACGGCGTCCTCGGTGGCCAGGTTGCCCGCGGCCCCGGGCGCATAGGGGCAGCCGCCCAGTCCGCCGATGCTCGCGTCGAACGTCGTCACGCCCGCGGACAGGCCCACCAGCGAGTTGGCCAGCGCGGTGCCCCGGGTGTCGTGGAGGTGCAGCGCCAGCTTCTCCACCGGCAGGTGCTTGAGGAGCGCCTCGAGAATCTCTTCCGTCTGCCGGGGCGTGCCCACGCCAATCGTGTCGCCGAGACTGAGCTGGTAGATGCCCGCGTCCACCAGGTACCGGCAGATGTCCACCACGCGCTCCACCGGAACATGCCCCTCGTAGGGGCAGCCCCACACGGTGGACAGGTAGCCGCGCACGCGCATCCCGGCCTGGAGCGCCGCGGACGTCACCTCACGGGCACCCGCCATGGCCTCGGCGATGGTCTTGTTGATGTTCTTCTTGGAGTGGGCCTCCGACGCGGAGATGAACACCGCGGCCTCCTGCAGCCCCGCCTCCTTCGCGCGCTCCAGCCCCTTGAGGTTGGGCACCAGCGCGGAGAACACCACGCCCTCGCGCCGCCCCACCAACCGCAGCAACTCCTCCGCGTCCGCGAGCTGGGGAATCCACTTGGGTGACACGAACGACGTCACCTCGATGCGCTTCTCGCCGGCCGTCACGAGCGCGTCGATCAGCCGCGCCTTGTCCTTCGTGGGCAGCGTGCGCAGCTCGTTCTGGAGTCCGTCCCGAGGGCCGACTTCATACACGTCCACCCGCTTCGGCAGTTGGCTCAGCAGGGTTCCACGCGCTCGTGAATTCTCAGCCATCTCGCGGCACCGCTCCCACAATCAGGTCGGCAGACAGATGCGTCAGCGGCTCACCGTCGAGCCCGCCATGCACCCAGGCGATTGAAAACCCCGTGCTTTCCAACAGCGCGGCGAGATCCGCAAGGGGATAGTAACGAATGGCGTAGGACGCGGAGAGGACGCGCCCGTCCGGGAGCGTGAGCGTCCGGCGTCCCATGTCGCGTCCCGTCACCACGTCGAAGTGACTCTCCTCTTCCAGCACGCCACCGCCGGGAAGCCCGCGCTGGAACGCGGCGCCCGGTGACGCAGCCAGTCGCTCGTGGGGCACCGTCTGGAACACCAGGCGCCCTCCCCGTCTCATGGCTCGCGCCAGCTCCCGGAGGATGTGTACGTGCTCTTCGTCCGTGAAGGCGAACAGCGTGGAATACCACGCGTATGCACCGGACAGACTTCCCTCCCGAAAGGGCAAGGCCCGCAGGTCTGCACGCACCACGGGGAAGCCCGGGCGTCGCATCGCCAGCGAGAGCGCGTCCTTCTCCAACCCGATGACGCGACCCGCCAAGGGACCGGAGGCCTGGAGTCGCGCGGCATGGCGACCATGGCCACAGCCCAGGTCCACCACGGGCCCGGAGCCGGGGACGTCGGCGAACACGCGCGACAGGTAGTCCACCTCCCTCGCCGTGACCGACTCGGAGAGGAACGGCAACGTGCTGCGCAGGTACAGCTCGCCGAAGAAGTCCACGGACGCGCGCGGCGGCCGGGAAGTGCCGGGCCGCCCTCCTGCGAGGGGATGTAGCAACCCCGTCCGGGGCTCGCAACGCGCGTGGGCCCCGAGCCGGGGGCCTGACGTCCGTCAACGTCGAGGCGACAGCTTCGCGCGCAGGCGGCGCACCGCTTCATCCAGCACCGCATCCGTCTTGCAGAACGCGAAGCGGGCGAGCCCGTGTCCCAGGTGTCGGTGCTCGGGCCCGTAGAAGACGCTCGGGGGAATGGCCGCGACGCCCACTTCCGTCACCAGGTGACGGCAGAAGGCCACGTCGTCGGCGAAGCCGAAGCCCCGGATGTCCGCGAGGATGAAGTAGCTGCCATCCGGCGTGTACGCCGGCAGTCCCGCCTCGCGCAGTCCGCCGAGCAGCCGCTCCCGTCTCGCCAGGTAGGTCGCCGCCAGCTCCGCGAAGTACGCGTCCGGCAGGCGGAGCGCCGCCGCCATGGCAGCCTGGAAGGGAGACGCCGTGGCGAAGGTCACGAACTGGTGCGCGCGCTGAATCGCGTCACGCAGCGCGGGCGGCGCTATCACCCAGCCCACCTTCCAGCCCGTGAGGCTGAAGGCCTTGCCGCCGCTGCTCACCGTCACCGTCCGGTCCGCGAGCGACGGCACCGTGGCCGGCCGCACGTGGCGCGCGGGCGCGAAGGTGATGTGCTCATAGACTTCGTCGGACAGCACCTTCACGTCATGCTCGGCGCACAGCTCGCCGATGCGCTCCAGCTCCTCGCGGGTGAAGACCTTGCCCGTGGGGTTGTGCGGCGTGTTGAGGATGAGCAGCCGCGTGCGAGGCCCGAAGGCGGCGCGGAGTTCGTCCCAGTCGAACCACCACTGGGAATGGGCCTCGTCCGGGGGACGCAGGGGCACCCAGCGCGCGGTGGCGCCGACGAAGGTGATGTTGGCGTCGTACGAGTCGTAGAACGGCTCGAAGGCCACCACCTCGTCGCCCGGGTCCACGAGGCCCAGAATCACGTCGAGGATGGCCTCGGTGGCGCCGCTCGTCACCGTCACCATGGTGTCCGGGTCCACCGTCTGGCCGTAGAAGCGCGCGGCGTGCTCGGCGATGGCCACGCGCAAGTCGCGGGCGCCCATGCTCATGGCGTACTGGTTGACGCCGTCGCGGATGGCCTTTTGCGCGGCCTCCTTCACGGCGTCGGGCCCGTCGAAGTCGGGGAACCCCTGCCCCAGGTTCACGGCGCCATGCTTCTGCGCCAGCGCGCTGAACTCCGAGAAGACGGTGGTGCCGAACCGGGACACGCGCTGCGACAACACGGGCCTGGACATGGGGGCTCCTGGCGGCCGGCGTCAGTCGCCGGACCGGGCTCAGGGGCGCAAGATAGCGTCGACCGGGACGGAACGCGCGGCCCTCTCGCTCTCGCGCTGACGGGCGGCTCGGGACAGGGCCGCGGACATGCCCACCACCACCATCACCAGCGGCACCGCGCACAGGAGGTCGGTGGCGTAGTGGAAGCGCCCGGCCAGCGTCGCGACGATGAGGCCGATGCCCGGCAGCAACATCACCCAGAACAGCTTCCGGGAGAACCGCCACGAATAGAACAGCACCACCAGCGTGGTGCCGGTGTGGCCCGACGGGAAGCAGTCCCGCCCGAACAGCGGCCGGCGCATGATGGAGTCCAGCATCGGCGTCAACGTGCCCTGCAGGGGGGCGGCGAACGAGTCGATGAGGAAGTAGCGAGGCCCCACCGCGGGCACCAGCGAGTACGCCGAGTAGTTGAAGATGAAGAGCAGGCCCAGGCCCAGCAGGTACTCGTCGAACTCCGCCGAGGCTCCGTGCGCGCGGCGATACAGGCCGATGCCCAGCACCAGCGGCCACACGAAGTGACCGTAGTAGCAGAGCATCAGCACGTCGTTGAGCCAGGGCGGCACCACGTGCGCGAACACCACCGCCGCCTGGAATCCGAACATGCGCTCGTCCGCCGCCACGAGCTGCGCGTCACGAAGGAACGGGTTGAGCGTGTCCACCACCGGCGACAGCCAGGAGTGCGTCAGCACCGCCACGGGCAGCAGCCAGAAGTCCGCCATGACCGTCAGCCAGCGCTGGCGAGGGAACCAGGACTCCAGCGTCCGCAGCACCAGCGGACCGGCGGCCATGGAGGCGAACATCCCCGCGTTGGGAATGGCTTGCGGTGCCCACCGGCCCGGTCCGAGCAGGACAAAGGCCCCGAGCGAGCACGCAATCACGATGATGAGGTCCACCGGCCCCAGCCGGACCTGCGCACCACGAGGGCCATGGGAGGAGACCCAGCCACGGAGGCTCTGGAAGGTCACGAGACTCACGCCGATTTCCGCTCCCCTGATGGCGCGGCGGCCTGGCCGGCCATGTCGAGCTCCAGACTCTGGACGACGGCGACCTCCCGCCCGACCGAGCCCCCCCTCTCCTTCCAGCGCTCCAAGAGGGCAAGCAGCGCGGGGAAGAAGACCGTGGTCCCCAAAAAGGTGCACACGACCCCAAGTAGCGCAATCTGTCCGATGCTGCGCAGGCCCTGATGGTTGGCCACGAGCAGCGCGCCATAGCCGGCCGCGTTCGACAGCGTGGCCACCACGGCCGCCAGCCCCGTGTGCCGCACCACCTTGCCGAGCGAGCCGGGGCCCTCTTCCTCGTACCGGTGGTACAGGTGGATGGAGTTGTCCACGGCGATGGCCAGGAGATTCGGCAGCACCACGGCGTTGATGAAGTTGAGCTGCACGTCGAACAGGTACATGCCGCCCGCGAGGCACGTCATGCCCAGGAACAGCGGGCCCGTCACCAGCAGCGCGCGCTTCAGGCTGCGCAGGCTCAGCAGGATGACGAAGAACACCACCGCCGCCGCGGCGCCGAGGATGAGCGTGCCGTCGCCCTGAACCAGCGCGAAGATGCGCGCGGCGATGCGGTTGCTGTCCAGCACCGACATCTCCACGCCCCGCGCCGTCGCGCCCTCCACCACCTGGTCGATCTGCGCGGCCCAGCGCTTCAAGTCCGCCGTGTCGTAGTTGGACACCGAGGGGAACAAGAGCAGGAAGGTGCCCTGGCCATCGGTGGCGAGGAAGCGATGGCGCACCTCCGCCGGCAGCGAGTCCAGGCCATACGGCTTCGCCTCCACCATCTGCTCGAAGTCCTTGAGGCGCGGGTCCTCGTGCGCCGCCTCGGGCAGCCCCTGGAGCAGCGTCCGGATGCCGGAGATCTCCTTCTCCCGGCGCTCCAGGTCCGAAGGCACCAGGTCGTTCAAGGACGTGGTGCGCAGGAACACGGAGTCGGCGCCGTTGCGCTGCTTCACCTCCGCGATGACCTCTTCCACCTTCGCCGCCTGGGTCAGGTCGTCGACCAGGAAGATGGCCGGATTGAGCGGCTGCCCGAGTTGCTCGGTGACGTGGTCATCCAGCCGCGAGGCCGGCGAGTCGCCCTTGAGCTTGCGCATGTCCGTCTCGAACCCCAGGCGCGAGGCGATGGAGACGGAGAACGCGGCGAAGCCGACCACCGCCAGGGCAATCAGCGCGATGACCGACGTGGGCCAGCGACGCCACTCGCGCGCCGGAGCGGAGGGGGCCACCGGCGCGTCCGGGACGACCTCCGACGGCGCGGGCTCGCCGTCCTTGCGCGCGGGGCGCAGCCGCTCGGCGATGGCCAGCAGCGACGGACCCAGCGCATAGGCCGCGATGACGGCGAGCAGCACGCCCAGGCCCGCCAGGAAGCCGAACTGGTTGAAGGCGTGGAACTGGGCCAGGAGCAGCACGAAGAAGGCCGCCGCGTTCGTCACCGCGGAGGTGAGCGCGCCGCTGAACGTGCCTCGCACCGCCGTGGCCAGCGCGTCGCGCGACGAGCGCGTCCTGCGCTCCTCCCAGTAGCGCATGCACAGGTGCACGCCGTACTCGATGCCCAGACCGATGAGGATGGCGACCAGGAAGCCCGTCACCACGTTGAGGTGGCCGATGGCGAGCTGCGCGACGCCGAACGTCACCAGCAGGCCGACGACGACGGGCACTCCGACGACGGCCAGCGCGGCGATGCGCCGGGTGGCCAGGAGGATGAGGCCAATGGCGATGAGCGCGGACAGCGTACCGGCGCGCGACAAGTCACTGCGCATCACCGCGTCCTCTTCGATGCGGTTCTGGAAGTTGCCCGTGGCCTCCAGCTTCACGGCCGGGAAGCGCTCCGAGGCGAGCGTCCGGCCGGTGCCCATGGCCAGCTCCACGAAGCGGCGCGCGAAGTCCAGGTCTCCCGCCGTCCCCATGGGCTTGAGCATGAGGTAGACCTCGGTGCCATCCGCGTTGGCCAGGTACTCGTTCACCGGCGCGTTGGGCGAGTGCTTGCGGGCAATCTCCTCGAAAGTCGGAGGCGGAGGCGTGGCCCCCAGGTCGATGTAGAAGGGATTGGCCCGCTGTCGCTCGTAGCGCACCCGCGCCGCCAGCTCCGTGCGCAGCTCCGCCAGCTTCTCCGCGGGCAACAGCAAGAGCCCGTGACGACGGAAGAACTCCACGTCGTAGTCGTGCTCGACGTAGCGGACCTCCGGGAGCGCCTCCAGCCGCGACTTCAGCTCGCTCGCGTAAGCCTTCAGCCGCTCGGGCGTGTCTCCCTTCGCGACGATGACCAGGTACCCGTCCCCGCCCGCCTTCCGCGACACGCGTGTCAGGTCCTGGACTTCACGGGCTCCCTGCGGAAGGAGCTCCACGAATGAACCACGAAACTCCAACCGCGACGCCAGTGCCATACCGCCCGCGGCGAGCAATGCGCAGATCAGCAGCACGTACCAGGGCCGGGAGACCGCCGTCTGGATGAATCCCTCGAACCACCGTTGCCGCAGAGACCTGGACACCGTCCACTCCTCGATGAATGCCGGGCTTAGCAAATTCCCGGCCATCCTTGGCCCCCGCAAACAACGGGCGCCAAGAAAGCCTTCCGCCCGTCAATCAGGTGCCGCCGGACGTGCGGCCGAGTACACACGGTGCTTTCCATTATCCACTGGAAGACGGTGTGAAGCGGCGGGGTGCCACCAAAGCGATGGTGCTGTCAAGGCATGGGCCTCAAAGGGACTCTCGCATGGGACTCAAGCGACAGTCCGCGCCTTGACACTGCCGCTCGGCCTCTTTATTCACCGCCCCGCGTCCCCCGAGGGAGGTCGACGGACGCAAGGTTGCCCCCGGCTCGGAATGAGCCCTGCATGGTGAGTGGCGACCGGAGTTCCGCATCCGCCTGACAGGCGAAAAACCCTCCCCCGACGCAGACATACAGAAAGACCACAGAACACCATGAGCGACGTCTTCGACAAGTGCAGCAATTGGAAGGACTACCGCATCGCGAAGGCCACCGGCCTCTACCCTTACTTCCGCGTCATCGAGGCGTCGCACGGCGCCACGGAGGTGGAGATCGAGGGCAAGCGGGTGATCATGGTCGGTTCCAACAACTACCTCGGCCTGTCGGCGGATCCGCGCGTCAAGGAAGCGGCGATCAAGGCGACGGAGAAGTTCGGTACGACGTGCTCGGGTTCGCGTCTGTTGAACGGCACGCTGGCGCTGCATGAGGAGCTGGAGGGACGGCTGGCGAAGTTCCTCAACCGCGAGTCGGCGCTGGTCATCTCCACGGGCTTCCAGACGAACCTGGCGCTGGCGTCGATCCTCGGCCGGCACGACATCGTCTTCAGCGACCGGCAGAACCACGCGTCGCTGGTGGACGGCATCCGTCTGTCCTTCGCCACCGAGCGCAAGTTCCGCCACAACGACATGGACCACCTGGAGCAGTTGCTCTCCCAGGCGGATCCGAACGCGGGGAAGATCATCATCACCGACGGCGTCTTCTCCATGGAGGGAGATGTCTGCAACCTGCCGCGCATCACCGAGCTGGCGAAGCGGTACAACGCCCGGGTGATGACGGATGACGCGCACGCGATGGGCGTGCTCGGTGAGAAGGGCCGGGGCACCTCGGAGTACTTCGGGCTGGAGAAGGAGACGGACCTCGTGATGGGGACGTTCTCCAAGAGCTTCGCGTCGCTGGGCGGCGTGCTGTCCGGTCCGTTCGACGTCATCAACTACATCCGCCACAAGTCCCGCTCGGTCATCTTCTCCGCGTCGATGACGCCGGCGTCCATCGCCTCGGCGCTCAAGGCGCTGGAGATCATCGAGGCGGAGCCGCAGCGCCGCGCGCGCCTGCTGGACATCGCGGAGAAGATGCACAACGGCTTCCGCGCCATGGGCTTCGACACCGGCGTGTCGGTGTCGCCGGTGGTCCCGGTGCACATCGGCGACCAGGTGAAGTGCTTCCGCTTCTGGCGCGCGCTGCACGAGGCGGGCGTCTTCGCCAACCCGGTGATTCCGCCGGCGGTGGAGGCGGGCCACGCGCTCATCCGCACCTCGTACATGGCCACGCACACCGACGCGCAGCTGGACCGGGTGCTGGACACCTTCGAGACCATCGGCCGCAAGCTGGGCGTGATTCCGGAGACGCGCCCCACGGTGTACGAGCCGGTGCAGATCGCCCGCCCGGGCACGTCCGTGCGCTCCAACAAGGCGAGCGAGAAGTGGGCGGCGGGCTCCGCCGGTCTGCTCGCGGACAAGGGCGGCATCACCCTGGAGCAGTTGCAGCGCATGTCGTCGCGCGAGGTGGCCGGGAAGATTTTCGACGCGGTGGAGCAGCTCACCTGGCGCGCGGCCAACCTCCAGCCGGAGGACCTGCGTCAGCTCCGCTCCGCGCCCATGAAGCTGTGGGAGAAGCGCGGCGCGCTGCCCGGTCTCCTCCTGGAGAAGGGCGCCCACTTCTTCATGCGCAACGGCACCGACGGCAATCCCGCCGAGAGGTCCTGATCCACCATGGCCCTACCCGCCGAGCCGCCCGCGACGCAAGCCGTCCTCCCTCCCCTTCCCGCGGATGTCCTGGTGACACCCGTGCGGGGCGCCACGGCGCGGATGACGTTCATCCGCTTCCCGGCCTCGCTGTACGCGAATGATCCGAACTGGGTCCCGCCGCTGGAGATGGAGCGCAAGGACTTCCTGGACCCGAAGAAGAACCCCTTCTTCGAGTACGGCGAGGTGGAGCTGTTCCTCGCCCGGAGGGGCCAGGACGTGGTGGGCCGCATCGCCGCCATCCGCAACCCGCGCCACCAGGAGATCCACGGCACCAAGGAAGGCTTCTTCGGCCTCTTCGAGTGCGTGAATGACGCGGGCGTCGCGCGGCTGCTGCTGGACGCGGCGGGGGCGTGGCTGAAGCAGCGCGGGCTGGATGCCATGCTCGGGCCGGCCAACTTCTCGTCCAACCAGGACTGGGGCCTGCTCGTCGACGGGCACGACGTGCCGCCGGCCATCATGATGCCGTACAACCCGCCCTACTACGCCGCGCTGCTGGAGGCGTGCGGGCTGGTGAAGGCGAAGGACCTGCTCGCCTACGAGCTGTCCGCGTCCGCGCAGCCGCCGGAGAAGGTGGTGCGCATCGCGGAGAAGATGCGCCAGCGCGAGGGCATCACCGTGCGCGCGGTGAACCTCAAGGACTTCGCCAACGAAGTCGACCGCATCCGAGACATCTACAATTCGGCCTGGGAGAAGAACTGGGGCTTCGTCCCCTTCACCGACAAGGAGTTCGACCACCTGGCCAAGGACATGAAGACCATCGTCCGGCCGGAGCTGGTGCTCATCGCCGAGGTGAAGGGCGAGCCGGTGGCCTTCTCCATGACGCTGCCGGACGCCAACCACGCGCTCAAGGCCGCCAACGGGCGCCTGACGACGTTCGGCCTGCCCATCGGACTGGTGAAGCTGGCGCTCGCCTCGCGAAGCATCCGCCGCCTGCGCCTCATCACCCTCGGCATCAAGGAGGGCTACCGACGCCGAGGGCTGGACGCCATCCTGTACCTGGACACGCTGCGCACCGCGCACCGTCTCGGATACTCCGGTGGAGAGATTTCCTGGACGCTCGAGGACAACCACCTCGTCAACCGCGCCATCGAGTCGATGGGTGGCAAGCGCTCCAAGGCGTACCGCATCTATCAGCGCTCGCTGTAATCCCCCGGGAGTCTCCTCGTGCGCTTCCTCCTCACCGGTGGCACTGGCTTCATCGGCCAGCGGCTCGCGAGCCGCATCGTCGAGCGGGGTGACTCGCTCACGGCGCTCGTGCGCGCGAGCTCCCGTCGCGACGCGCTCGCATCCCTTGGCGCCCGGTTCGCCGTGGGGGATTTGACGACGGGCGAGGGCCTGGCCGAGGCCGTGCGCGACGTCGACTGCGTCCTGCATCTGGCCGGCGTCACCAAGGCCCGGGAGCCCGCGGGCTACTTCGAGGGCAACGCTAATGGCACCCGCCGCGTCGCGGAAGCCATGGCGTCGCTCCCCCGCCCTCCCCGGCTCGTCTACTGCTCGTCGCTGGCCGCCGCGGGGCCGTCCACGCCGCAGCGTCCGCGCCGTGAGGAGGACCCTCCCGCGCCCGTCTCCATCTACGGCCGCAGCAAGCTGGGCGGCGAGGACGCGGTGCGCGAGCTGGCGGACCGGGTCCCCTCCGTCATCGTCCGGCCCCCCATGGTCTACGGCCCGGGCGACGTGGAGTTCATCCCCTCCGTGATTCCCATGGCGGAGCGAGGCCTGGCGCTCAAGAGCGGCTTCGGGCCCAAGCGCTACTCGCTCATCCACGTGGATGACCTGAACACCGCGCTGCTCGCGGCGGCCGAGCGAGGCCCCACGCTGGACAAGGCGGACCCGGCGCGCGGCGTGTACACCGTGTCCGACGGCGTCGAGTACACCTGGGAGGAGCTGTGCGCCGCGGTGGCCCTGGCGATGGGACTCAAGGCGCCCACCGTGCTGCCAGTGCCCGACAGCGTGGGCTACATGATTGGCCTGGGCTCAGAGGTCATTGCCCGGCTGCGCGGAATCACCCCCATCCTCAACCGCGACAAGGTGCGGGAGATGACGTGCGCCGCGTGGACGTGCACCACCGAGCGCGCCTCCCGCGAGCTGGGCTTCCTTCCCACCATCTCCCTGGCCCAGGGACTCGTGGGGACGCTCGCGTCGTATCAGCAGCTCGCGCGCACCTGAAAAGACGAAGGCCGAGGCCCCTCGCATGGGAGCCCCGGCCCTTGAGTGTCTTGGTGAAGCGAAGTCCGGCTCAGCTCACTTCGTCGGACCGGCCGAGCCACCCGTGGCCGAGCCCGCCGCACCGGAGGCGCCCTTCGCGGACTGCGCGGCGTTCTCCTTCTCCAGCTGAGCCCGCTTGGTCTTCAGGGTGGAGAGCAGGCCGTCGAAGCCCTTGGTGCTCAGCAGCTTCTGGAACTGGCCCTTGTACGTGTCCACGAGGGACACCTCGTCGGTGACGACGTCGTAGATGCGCCAGTCGCTCTTCGCGGTCGACTTGTACAGGCGGTAGTCGACGGGAATCTGGTCCTTCTTGAGGGTGAGCGTCGTGTCGACGGTGGCCTCGGTGCCTTCAACCGACTCCTTGCCGTACTTCACCTCGGCCTGGGCCTGGCCGATGGCCTTCTGGGCATAGGAGGCGCGCAGGAGCCCCGTCATCGTCTCGGAGAAGTCCTTGCGCTGTGCGGGCGTGAGCGTGGCCCACGTCTTGTCTCCGAGGGCTCGCTTCGCCAGCTCCTGGAAGTCGACGAACTTCTCGACGACGGAGGCGAGGGATTCGACGGTGGCGCCGGGCGCGTTGGCGGCCTTCTGCACATCCGCGTTCCCGGACTTCACGACTGAGAGGGGACCAGGCGCCGCGGCAAGCAGGGTGGCGGCAAGCAGGGAAGCAATCATGGCTTTTCGACTCCGTGAAGGAGGACGGTACAGCGGACAGACGCGGCGCCCCGATTATTCACCCGGGGCGGGTGGCGTCCCCGTGACACGGGCGAGGGCCGCCATTCCCAACCGGACGTCGAACCAGCTCTTCGACCGGTCGCCTGTAACCTGCGCATAGGCCGTGAAGGCGTCCACCAAATCGCGCGTTTCTCCCGTTCCCAAATCGAAAGCGGCGAACGCGGCGGTGACCCAGCGACGCGCGCTCTTCTCCGCGTCCGTATAGGCCTTGGCGCGAGCCCACGCGGCCACCAGCTCGCCATGCACCTTGGTCACCTCCAGGCGGATGCCGGCGTGGATCTGCTTCTCCTGCGCGCGCAGCTTGTCGAGCTCCGCCCGCGCCTGATCCAACTGCGCGTCTTTGATGGGGATGTCGAACGTCCCGCGCACGACCAGGCCCAGGCCGGCGGTGCGATCATTGTACGGGTCATACGCGAAGGGGCTTCGCTGCCGCGTGGCGCTGGTGGTGAAGCGCACGTCGTAGAAGCCCGCCAGGCCCAGGTCCGGGAAGTACGCCCGTTCACGGATGAGCACTTCGGACTCGCGCGCGATGATTCCAGCGGCGATGGCGGTCAGCTCCGGCCGGTACTGCTCGGCCAGCGCCAGCGCTCGCTCCAGTGACGGGGGCTGAATCTCGGACTCGGGCGCCAGGTCCTCCTCCACCACGTCCACCGCCGCGCCCGGGGCCGCGTTGGCCAGCACGCCAATGGCCGTCATCGCGAGCGCGCGCCCCTGGATGGCGTTCGCCTTCTGGGCCTCCACTATCTGGCGGAAGAAGCGGACCTTGTACGTGTCCACCTGGGACACCTGAGGGGACTCGTCCTTCAGGAGCGCGGCGATTTTCTCGGCGGCGTCCTCCAGTCGCTTGGACACGTCCTCGAGCTGCTGCACGCCGGAGCGCGCGAGCTGGTAGCTGAAGTACGCCTGCGCGGCCTGGAAGCCCGCCTCGTCCCGGGCACGCTCACGCAGCGCCGCGCCGAGGATGGGCCCCTGCGCACCTGCCTTCTTCAGCGCGGTCAACTTGCCGAAGGTGAAGAGCGGCAGCACCGCGTTGCCGGAGGAGAAGACGGTGATGCCGACCTTGCCGAAGTTGGTGTCGCCCTCGAGGGACGCCTCGGTGGTGGGGGGCCCGCCGAGGCCGTCATTGCGCGCCTCGGGTACCGGGCCTCCCGC
Source organism: Myxococcus sp. AM011 (assembly GCF_013372595.1). Taxonomy (NCBI): domain Bacteria; kingdom Pseudomonadati; phylum Myxococcota; class Myxococcia; order Myxococcales; family Myxococcaceae; genus Myxococcus; species Myxococcus sp. AM011. The sequence goes on along the minus strand of NZ_JABXEM010000094.1, from coordinate 14,745 downwards.
GCCCACGGAGATTTCGAACTTGGGGAACCACGCCCACCGCGCCTGCTTGTAGAGCGCCTCGAACTTGCGCAGCTCCGCGCTCGCCTCTTCGACACGGGAGTCCGTCGCGCGCGCACGCTCCACCAACTGCTCCAGCGTCAGGGGCGCGGCCTTGGCGGCAGGTGCCTCGGAGTCCGGCACTTTCGCCACGTCGTCCTTGGCCTGCTGGGCTTCTCGCGCCGTCTCGCGCATGGGCGCGGGTGACACCGTGCGGCCACCGCCCGAGGGATTCGTCGACGTATCCACCGTCTCCGGGGCAATCGTCGGCGGCCCGGGCGGAAGGCTCGCATCACCGCTCCCGCCTCGCGTCGGAGAGGGCCCTTGCGGCGCGGAGGTGCTCGGAGTGGTGGGGGCCGCGGTCCCCGTGCTGGGCGTAGGCGTGGGCGTGGAGCTTCCCGTCCCCGACTGGCCGCTGGTTCCCGTGCCGGTGGTGCCCGGTGTCGAGCCTCCAGAGGTCCCCGTGGTTCCTGGTGCCGCGCCACCGCCCTGCCCCGTGGAGCCTGGTGTGAACTGCGCGGCTGACAGCCCCGCCGCGAGCACCAGCGCCACTGTCACGCCTCGATCCAGGTGTCTGCGCATTGCTCGGCCTCTCGCAGGCCCCATATCCGAGAAGCCCGCGACGAACCCATCGGAAACGAAAAAGGCCCGCCAGGTTTCCCGGGCGGGCCTTTCTACTTCAGTGTGGAGCTAACCGGGATCGAACCGGTGACCTCTTGAATGCCATTCAAGCGCTCTCCCAGCTGAGCTATAGCCCCGTCTTTTGCTGCTGGCCGCCTTGGGTTGCGGCCCGACGTCGAAAGTGGGTGCCTTCTACCGTTTCTTGTTCCCAGGGCCAAGAACTGTTTGCGGCTTCGGTGCGTTTTTTCCAACCTTCAACCGCTCGGCGACCTCTTCACCTTCCTTCAAGATATCGGTGAGCTCGCGAGCGTGCGCTTCGGCTGCCTGCTCGGCCGCTTCGATGGCCTTGAGCGCGGGAGCGAAGCCCGCGGGAAGCAGCAGCTTGCCCTTCTGGATCTGCCGATAGACGAGGTCGCCCAGCTCCTTCAGGGCGCGCTCCTTCTGATCCTTCAGCACGGTGGCCTTGGCGTTCGCACGGGCCAGGTCGGTGTTGCGCTCCACCGCCTCGCGCAGCTGCGCCAGACGGGCCTGCGCCGCCTGGAAGGCCTCGTTGATCTGCTTCACCACCTCGGACTGCTTCGCGTCGGCCGCCACGTGGGTGACACCCCTTGAAGAACCAATACTGGCGTAGCGTGTGGGCTCGCCGACTGTCAACCCTGCCCCGTCGTCCGGCGCAGCCGCGCGGCGAAGAACCCGCCCCCCGGCACCTTCGGCGGCAGGGCCTTGAGGTACGGCCCATGGGCCGCCAGCGCGGCCCGTTCCGCTCCGAGCACGTCCGAGACAGGCTCCAGAGTGAACTCCGGGTGCCTGGCGAGGAAGCCCTCGACGACGGCCTCGTCCTCGTCCGGCAGCACCGAGCAGGTGGCGTAGACGATGAGCGCCCCGTGCTTCGCCTGGCGGGAGACCTCCTCCAGGAGCTCGGACTGCGTCGTCTGGTACTTGGCGATCTCCTGCGCGGTGAGCTTCCACTTCTGATCCGGCTCTCTCGCCAGCGAGCCCGTGCCGCTGCACGGCGCGTCGATGAGCAGCACGTCCGCGTCGGACAGGGGCAGCGGATGCGGGAAGGCCACCTGCCGCAGCGAGAAGTGACGCACCCGCTCACGGGCCTCGGCCAGCCGACGTCGGGAGCGATCTCCCGCGAGCACCCGACCCGAAGGACCGACGAAGTCCGCCAGCGCCAGCGTCTTGCCGCCCGCACCGGCGCAGACATCCGCGACGGTGAGCCCCGTCAGCGAGCCGCCCGCAGGACGGCAGACCTCTGAGATGAGCTGGCTGCCCACGTCCTGAACTTGAAGGCGCCCCGTCTTCATCATCCGCGTCTCGAAGACGCGATGGCTCGAATCCACCACGCGCACCGCGTCCGGCGCGGCGAGCACCGCCTCCGCGGCGACGCCCTCCGCCACCAGCGCCGCCAGCACTTCGTCCCGCGTGCCCGGGGGCCTGACGCGGAAGTGCAGGCCCGGCTCCTCGTCGAGCGACGACAGCAGTCCCTCCAGCGTGGCCTCGTCCGGGTACGCCTGCGCCAGCTTCTGCACCAGCCAGTTGGGGAACGAGTACCGGATGGCGAGCCGGTCCACGTGGGAGTCCGGCAGCGGCGCCTCCGGCAGCTCCGACTCCGCCACCTTCTGGAGAACCTCGTCCTTGAGGGTGCGCGGCCTCACCGGTCCGGGCAGCCGCACCTCCGGGCCGATGCGCGTCCAGGTCTCACCACAGAAGATGCGCCGCCACAGCACGTACCGCACCAGGGCCTGGTCCTCCGTCATCACCAGCTTCCCCGGCGGGTGGCCCAGGAGCTTCGCGGCCAGGTCCAGCAGGCGCTGATGGCGGGACAGCTCACGCACGGCGAGCGCGGCGAAGCGCCGCTCCTGCCCCCCGAGCCCATCCGCGTCCCGCAGCGCATTGGCCAGCGCGGCCTTCAGCGGATCCCCCTGCAGCACGGCGATGTGTGCTTCCAAGGCCGCCGTCGCCGCCCTGCGCGAGGGACGACCCAGACGTGCCGCATCATGCGGCGTTGTAGGCCAAACAGTGTCCACGGGTGCCTACCTGCCCTTTCAACCGTCCAGGCCGAGCGTGATGACGAGACACCCGGTGGGCGTGCGCGCCTCGGGCGTTTCGTCCGCACCCACGAAGAACGTCGCCGGGGCCACGAAGCGTGTCCCCTCGAACTCCAGCTCGCCCTCCAGCAACAGGGCCGCCTCCCGCCCTCGGGCCCGGGCCGCCCAGTCCCACTGGCCCTGCGCCGCCATTCGCACCCAGATGGCGCCGCCCGCCCCACCACCCGGCGAGGCCAGGTGGACTCCGGGCGCGCACTGCACCCAGTCGCCCTCCGCGGGGAGCTGCCCTCGCGAGGCCAGCTCCACGTTCCGGTGCACCGCCAGGAAGCGCTCCACCAGCCCGAGGATGTCCTCGATCTGGAAGGGCTTCACCAGCACGCCGTCCGGAACCGAGGGCCGCAGCGCCCGGGCCACTTCCTCTGGAGCCGCGGCGCTGACGATGGCCACCGCCTGCAGCCCCTTCCGGGCCGCCTCCAGCACGGAGCGCCCGCCGGCTTCTCCACCACCGATGCGCAGGTCCGTCACGACGAGCTCGAAGCGCTCCTCGCCCAGGGCGGCCAGCGCGGCGCTCACGTCACCCACCGAGCGCACCTCCGCCAGGTCGGAGATCAGCTCACCCATTCCTTCACGGAGGCTCGCGTCGTCCTCGACCAGCAGAACCTTCATCTCGGGGTATCTCCAACGCCCCTGACCGGAGCACGTCCTCCACGGTCCCAGGCGGGGGTACCGGCGGTGCCATGCCAGTCACCCACCCCTTTCGGGAAGTGGCCCTCCCCGGACTCGAACCGGGACGCGGGGTCAGCCGCAGCGGATTTTGAGTCCGCCTCGTCTACCAATTTCGACAGAGGGCCGTTTGTTACGGAAGCGGCCAGACGTATACCGCGACGGTCGCAAGGATGCATCCGAAGATTGCGGTGCCGGACGCACATCGCTATGAGGGGCCCCGCATGTACAACCTGCTCATCTCGCTGGCAGTGGGAATCGTGGTCGCGCTGCTGGTGAAGTTCGCCGGCTTCTCCATCTGGGCCGGCCTGGTGCCCGGCCTCATCGCCGCACTCGGCGCTTTCGTCTTCCTCGCCCGGAGGGTCGCCACCCGCATCCAGGCCCTCATGACGACGGTGCAACAGGACCTCCAGTCCCAGCCCACCAGTCAGAAGGACGCCCAGGGCCGGGTCGACCGGGCGGTGAAGACGCTCGAGAAGGGGCTCGTCTACGACAAGTGGCAGTTCATGGTGGGCCCGGAGATCCAGGCGCAGATCGGCATGCTGAAGTACATGGTGAAGGACCATGACGGGGCGCAGGCGGCCTTCAGCAAGGGCAGCTCCCGCAACTACATGGCGAAGGCCATGGAGGGCGCCCTGCGCTACCAGCGCAAGGACTTCACGGGGATGAAGACCGCCTTCGAGTCCGCCACCAAGAGCGGGAAGAAGGAAGCCATCGTCTGGGCCGTCTATGCCTGGTGCCTCCTGCAGAACAAGGAGAAGGACGAGGCCCTCAAGGTGCTCGGCCGGGGCGTGGAGGAGAACCCGAAGGACGAGAAGCTCAAGGCCAGCCTCGCCCAGCTCCAGAATGACAAGCGGCTGAAGATGAAGCCGTACGAGCCCCTGTGGTGGCAGTTCGGGCTCGAGGCCCCGCCGACGATGCCGCCCATGGGCGGTGGTGGACGCCGCATGCAGTTCGTTACCCGACGTTGATCCACGCGCGTGGAGGGCGTTCGCGCCCTCCTTCGCCGGGAATTCCTACCGCCTCCCCTGCCCTGACGCTGGAACGACTTCCGCTTCGCCTCTGTCGCGAGGAAGCGTTATCGCCACAACCCCCTGAAATGACTCCAGGCCCGGATGCCTGCTCCAAGGGCATGCCGCTTGCTCTTCGCCCACGCGCGCCAATGGGGCTGAACACCCGTGGGGCGCGTCAGTCGGGCTTGGCGGCCGGAGGTCTCGGGTGAAGGTTGCGGGTGGCGGTGGGTGCTCGCAGGACCGGGCGGTGGCGGGTGCGCACGAGGCGCATGGGCGGCGAGAGCACCTGGTGGAGCGTGGCGTCCGAGACCTCTGGACCGCGAGTCACCGGGAGATCAACGAAGCGGAGAGGTTCATGCAACGGCGAGGGCGCACCTCGGAGCGGTCCCTCCTCCTGGTCATCGAGGATGACGTGAGCGTGCTGGAGAGCCTGTCGGACCTGCTCGCCTCGCGCTTCGACGTCCTGGGCGCGGCGGATGTGGGCGAGGGGTTGGAGTTGGCGAGCGAACATCGTCCGGACCTGGTGCTGCTGGACAGATTCCTGCCCGGCGGGGATGGGCTGGCGGTGCTGGAGGCGCTCCAGAAGGACTCCCGCACGGAGTCCACGCCGGTCATCTTCCTGACCGGGGACGCGGACGAGGCCACCCTGGAGCGTTGCCTGGAGATGGGCGCGGTGGACTTCATCCACAAGCCGGCGAGCGCGAGGGAGCTGATGGCACGGATCGACCGGGCGCTGCGGCAGAGTGAACAGCAGCGGCGGCTTCAGATCCTCGCCCAGACGGATGCCCTCACGGGGCTGGCGAACTTCCGGGCGCTCACCATTCGGCTCGAAGAGGAGTTGCGCCGGGCCCAGCGCTACGGCTACCCGCTCAGCGTGGTGGTCATCGACCTGGACCACCTGAAGGCCATCAACGACGGGATGGGGCACGACGTGGGCAACCGGGCCATCCTCGCGCTGGCCAACCAGCTCAAGGGCAATCTGCGCGAGTCGGACTTCGCGGCGCGCTTCGGCGGCGACGAGTTCGTGGCGCTCCTGCCCCACCAGACGGCATTGGAAGCAGCGGTGTTCGCCGAGCGCATCCGCACCGGGCTGCGTTCCGTCGGCGTGCAGAAGAGCGACGGCCGCCCTGCCTCCTTCGGGTTGAGCGTGAGCGTCGGCATCGCCGACCACACATTGGAGACACCCCGGGACGACACGGATGCGCTGATGAAGGCGGCGGACGCGGCCCTCTACGAGGCCAAGCGTGAAGGTCGGGACCGGGTCGTGGTGTTCGGCCGTCCGGCGCTCGAGCCGCCCGCGCAGAGACACTGAGCGCGGGACGCGACGAAGCAGGCGACGGTGGGAAGCTAGAGGGCGCGGATGATTCTGGGCAACAGGCTGACGAGCGGTTCGAGGGTGGCGGTCGTCGGGGGCGGTATCGCGGGAGCGGGGCTGGCGGCCTCGCTGCTCTTCAACGGCAGGGCACGGGGGCTGACGCTCGATGTGCGCGTCTACTCCGGAGGACTGTCTGAGCGCACCGCGCCTCCCGCGGTGCTGACGCCCGAGTGTCGCTCCCGGCTCGCCGCCCTGGGCTGTCGCATCCCCGCCGAATGGCGTGCCCACGAGCTGCGGGGCGTGGAGATCATCGCCGAGGGACGTCGCGAGCTTTTGACCTCCGCCCCCGGTGGGCTCTGGGTGGTGGACGGCTGGCCCCAGGGACAAGGCGGCCTGGCGCAGGTGCGGGACGTGCTGGCCACGGCGGCCAGCGCGCAGGGGGCACGGTTCCTGGAGCGGCATGTGGACCGCGTGGAGCGGCAGCCCCCGGCCCCGGATGCGCCGGCGGCCGTGCGAGGCGCGGGGCCGCTGGTGGTCCGCGCGCAGGGCGGTGGCGAGCGCTTCCATGCGGTGGCCCTGGCGGGCGGCGCGGGGCCCTTGATGGGCGATGCGTTCTTCCCGGGCTTCCGCCCCGCGCCCACGGTGGCGGCCGTGCAGGCGCGGCTGCGGCATGCGTCGCCTCGGCTGGAGATCGCCCCCGTGGCGCGGCTGTGGGTGGCGCCGCTGCCCACGGTGGATGGGCTGTTCCTCCTGCCGGGCGCGGACTCCGTCTATGCGCTGGCCTTCGGCCCCGCGGTGACGCCGGCCGACCTGTGCCAGGCGCTGATGATGGCCGCGCGCGACGGGCTGCTGGAGGAAGGGTTCGAACTGGCGGCGTTGGAGACGACGCGCCTGCCCTACGGGCCGGGGCGCACGCTGGTGGCGCCGGGGCAGATCGCCGTGGGCCCCGCGGCCTTCGGTCATCCGCTCCAGGTGGGGTTGTCTGAGACGCTGGCCTCGTGCAGCCGCGCGGCGGTGGCGCTGCTGGATGGGGGCCTGGATGGCTCCGCGCTGGAGCGCCGGTATGTCCGCGAAGGGCTGTGCGAGCTGATGGAGGACGCGGCGGCGGGCGCCCGTGCGGCGTCCTGGTTGCGACGCGCGGGGAAGCGAGCGCCCGGGGCCTTCGTCGCGGCGAAGGGGCGACGCACGTCGGCGGGAGTCTACGGCGGGGGCGTGCTGGGCCTGAGTGCCCCCACGCCGCTGGCGCTGCTGGGCGCGATGCGCTGGGCGGGCCTGCGCGAGGTGGTGGGCTCCTGGCTGAGGACGACGATGGAGCCGGTGCCCATGGCGGTGCCGGAGCTGGAGCCGGACCTGTACTACGTCGTGGACGATGACCCCGATGCGCGCGAGGCGCTGACGGCGCTGCTGGAGAGCACGGGCGCGAAGGTGGTGTCGTTCGCGGACGAACTGGCGCTGTTCTGCGCCGTGGCGCGAAGGCCGCCCACGGCCATCATCCTCGACGTCGTGCTGCACTGGGTGGATGGGCTGAGGCTGTGCGAGGGCTTGAAGCAGCATCCCCTCACCCGGAACACGCGCGTGGTGGTGATGAGCGGATTGAATCGTCCTCACGTCCGTCAGCGGGCGCTCGACGCGGGCGCGGAGGCGTTCATGCCCAAGCCCGTGGACCCCGAGCGGCTGCTGCGCATCCTGACCGGACGGTTGACCTCTTCGAGCACCACTCCCGATGCGGCGACCCCAGCGCCGAGCGACGCGGGAGGCTCGGACCGTTACGCCGCTTCCTGACCTCCTTCAGGGAACAGGGAAGTCCGATGAGAGGCTGACGGGTTGGTCCAGAAAGGCTCCGCTGAAAGGGGCGCAGGGCGCGCGAACCTGGCGATACGGTGGGCGACATGCCAAAGACGCCCCGTTCCTCTCGAACCCGGTCCAGCCCCCCGTCTCGGGCAGCTCCTCGCTCCAAGGTGTGGCTTCATTGTTTCGACACGGTTGATGGGTTGGAGGTGTTTAGCGGCTTCCGCCCGTTCGACCGCGTACCGCTCGTCGGAGAGCACCTCGTCCTGAAGCCCGGCGGTCGCAACTATCGCGTGGGGCTCGTCATCCATTGGGCCTTTCCTGATAGCCGCGCAAGCGGTCTGCGGGAGTCGAATGTGGCGGCAGAGGTCACTGCATTCCGCGTCAACGACACCGCGATGCTCAACGAGGCATGCAAGGGCGCGTTGACGGAGATTCCGCCAGAGGAACTGGATGAGGATTTGTCAGCAGACAGCTAGACAAAGGGCACGGTGCCTGATGGCCACCGTGCCCTTTCGTCCTTCTCCTGACGCACCGGTCACGTGGTGACGCGACGCAGGCCCTTGCGCAGCTCCAGCGAGCCGGCCATGAGCGCGATGCCACGCATGAGGATGGAGATACCGACCAGGGTCCCCACCAGCCACACCGCGGAGACGGGCCACTGGGCCATGACGATGACACCCAGGGCGATGGAGATGACGCCATAGGCGCAGTCCCAGCCCCACTGCGGGTAGCGGTCCATCAGCGACGTCACCACGTGGAAGAGGCCGCTGGCGAAGAAGTAGCCAGCGAGCAGGAGCGTCAGCGCCCCCAGGCCCGCCGCCGGGTACACGAGGACGAAGAACCCCACCACCGTGGAGAGCACGCCGCTGAGCAGGTAGAGCCAGAAAGGGCCGCCGGCCTTGCGGACGCGGAACGAGGAGACAATCTCAGCGATGCCCGTTCCGGCCAGCAGCGCGCCGAAGAGGATGACCGAGACCAGGCTGGTGAGGAACGAGGCGCCCAGCGCGACGAAGCCGAGAACGGCCATCAACAGCCCCAACACGAAGGGGGGGCCCCAGGCAGCCGAGGCGGCCTTGCTTCGGTCACCTGTCAGGGGTTCACGTTTGAAGCTGGTGTCCATGTCGGTCCGCCTCCTTGGAGGAAAGATTCAGTGGCGAACATGGGTGCCTCCGAGCACGGGGACAACGGCCTCTCTTCCCGCGCCTCCCCTCCTCGCCCCTCCCTGAAGGGCGGCTTCAGCCCGGAAGGCTTGGCGTGCTTCCGCGCAGGGCCTCATACGGGGGCTGGATGAAGACGGCGCCGGGCTCCTTCCGGAACCAGGTGAGCTGGCGCTTGGCGTACCGCCGAGTCTCCTGGGCGGTGTCTTGAATGGCCTGGTCCACGGACATGCGGCCCTCCACCACGGCCCGCGCCTGCACGTAGCCCACGCTCCGCATGGGAGCCGCGTCGCCAAGGCCCCGCTCCAGATGTGCCCGCGTCTCTTCCACGAGCCCGGCGGCGAACATGGCCTCGGTGCGCGTGTTGATGCGGGCGTACAGCTCCTCGCGCGGCGGGTCCAACACGTAGAACCGGAAGGGATATCGGTCCGGCGCGAAGGCGTGGGCCTTGCGGAACTCGGACGCGGGCACACCTGTCTGCGCATGAATCTCCAGCGCGCGGACGATGCGCACCAGGTCTTGAACGGGCAGCTTCGCCGCGGTCTCCGGGTCCACCAGGGCCAGTCGCTGGTGCACGGCCTCGCGGCCCTGCTCCGCCGCGAGTGTCTCCAGCTCCGCGCGCAGCTCCGGCAGTGCCCCCGGAGCGTCCACCACGCCGTGAAGCAGGATGCGCAGATAGAGCCCCGTGCCGCCCACCACGACGACGGGCCGACCTCGTCCGGTGATGTCGGCGATGGCCGTGTCCGCGCGACGTTGGTACTCGGCGGCGGAGAAGGTCTCCATCGGGTCCACCACCGACACGAGGTGGTGCGGCACCGCCGTCAGTTCCTCAGCGGAAGGCTTCGCGGTGCCGACGTCGAAGTGCCGGTACACCTGCTGCGAGTCCGCGCTGACAATCTCGCCACCCAATCGCCGAGCCAATTCCAAGGCCAGCGCCGACTTCCCCGATGCCGTGGGGCCAGCCAGCACCGTCAACGTCGGTCTCCCCTCCTGTCCCTCACCCATGTCCCGACACTCCCAGGGCCTCACGCACCACGGTGGCGGCGGACGCATCTCTCGCGAACACCAGTCGCACCGGCTCCACCTCCGACAACAACCTCCCCGCCGAGGCGAGCAGCGCCGCGCGGCCCACCGAGGAGGCCTCCGACAGCAGCGCATTGTGCACCAGCACCCGGCCCACGTCCCCCGCGCGCTGTCGCTCCCAACGCGAGCCCGAATCCCAGGCCAACGTCCCCACGGCACGAAGCCGCGCCTCACGGGGGAAGCCCAGGTTCCAAGGCGTGCCCGAGGCTCGCCACGAGCCCTCCACCGCATCGGGCCACACAGCCACCAGCTCATCCGAGAGCACCGTTTCGCCCGCGTCCATCCACAGCCCACCCAAGGTGCTCTTGCCCGCGCCCGAGTGTCCCGTGAAGAGCGCCGCCGTCTCTCCCAGCACGAGCGCCACGCCATGCACCAGCAGGCCGCCGCGTCGGGCCAGCTCCGCCGCCAGCATCACCCGCAGCACTACCTCAACGGGGAAGCGGCCCGTGCCCGACACTTCACCGCGAAGGCCGTCCGCATCGATTCGCGCCGCGTAGTCCTCCCCTTCCAACCGGAGCGAGCCATCCTGCTCACGCCAGGGCCGGGGCAACTCACGAGTCGGCGGCTCGGGGCGAACCGCAGAGGGGGCCACGACACGCAGCCGGGAGCAACGGACTCCGGCCCGCGGTGGACCTGTCACGAAGCCAGAGAGGGAGCGGAGCAAGAGCTCCCGGACACGGGAGTCCGGGACATCGAGGCCCACCGTCCAGCCGGCGATGGAGAGCCACGGGCCGGACAGCTCCAGGCCATCGTCGCCGGAACCGCCGGGGAGCTGGGGACCGGACGGGCCGGCTCCCGGCGTGTTCAGGGCGTGCACTCCGATTCGCCGGGGATGGTGCACTGGGACATGGCCGCGAGCGCGACGAAGGGCTGCTCCCACAGGATGGCGGGAGCCTCGTAGCGCGGAGCGGCCTGGGCCGGAGTGGCCCGAGGAGCCTCCGTCGTCGGCGACGGAGAGGACGAGGGAGTCGAGGGATTTTTCACGGGAACGGTACCGGGAAGGCGCAGATGCGGCCGTCCTGAGAGCCGACATGCAGTCGGGAGACGGTGTTGTCGACGGTCGGAGTGCCGATGAGCTGTGCGGCGCCAATGGACACCTGCCGCGAGTCCACGCCACCAATCATCTCGAGCTGATGCACCTTCCCATCGGAGCTGCCCACGTAGATGCGGACGACGCCGGCGGAGTTGAGGGTGAAGGTGCCTGACGGATTCGCGATGGGGGTGGACCACACCTGCGTGGGCGTCGTCGCCCCAGGCGCCGCGTAGTCCCAGAACGCCACCTGTCCGCTGGCGAGGCTGGCCACGAAGCCGCCGCCCAGGGGACGCACGAAGCTGGTGAACGCGGGCGTGCTCGGCGAGGGGCGCGTGCCCACGTTCACATTCCACACGGGCGCCAGGGTGCCCGCGTCGATGGCGTGGACAACGCCGTCGCTGTTGTTCGCGAAGATCTGATTCGCCACGGCATTGCGCACCAGGCTGTGGTCCAGGTCACCGAGCGACAGCCGCGCCACCTCCGCACCCGTCAGCGTGTTCAGGACGCGGAGCGAGGCCGTCGAGCCGCCATGCGTCTTCGAGCCGATGAAGAGGCGGTTGGTGGTGTAGTCGACCACCATGCCGCCGCTCACCATGCCCAGGTCTCCGGGCTGGTACGTGAAGACCGACGTGCCCGTCCGGGCGTTGAGCGCCACCACACGATTGAGGGCCGGGTTGGCCAGCCGCGTCGCGTAGAACACCAGGTCCACGTTCGGCCGCGCGGCCTTGTACGCGGGGTTCGCGAAGTCGTGGAGCTGCGTCACGGGGAAGGACTGGATGATGCCAATGGGCGCGCCCGTGTTGTCCCAGCGCCAGAGCACCGTGCCGGTGGTGGCGTTGATGGCGTAGGCCACTCCCGCCTGGTCGGCCGTGAGGATGTACTGGCCGGCCAGACCGTTGAGCGGAACCACCGGGAAGCGACTGCCAATGAGGCCGGACAGTGGAAGCGGACGCCAGCGCTCGGCGCCGTCGGTCGAGGGCGTGGTGACGTTGGTGAGGTTGGCGACGACCGAGTCGTTGTAGGAGCTGAAGATGCCCACGCCCAGCTCGGTGATGGGCTGGAGGCGCGCGTCGATGCCCACCGAGTAGCACCACAGCGGTGCCGCGCCCACGCGGGCCTGGGGCGTCGCGATGAGCGCCGCCGAGGCCGAGGGCCGGCTGCCCGGAGAGTACCGGCCCACTTCATCCGTGTTGAACACCCGGTACTGGTACGTGGTGCCGTTGACGACGGAGGTGTCGGTGATGGAGGACGTCGAGCCGAAGCTCTCGGAGGCGATAACGGTGGCGTTGCCCAGCGTCGAGCCGGCGGCATAGGTCCGACCGGCCACGGGCAGCGTGTTGGGCGCTGCCCCGGCGGTGCGAAGCACCAGCACGCCGTTGTGCGCGGCGGGGTTGTCCCACGTCACCGTCACGCTCCCGTCCCGAGCCACGGCGGTGAGGCGCTCGACTTCCGGCGCGGTGCCCGTGGCGAGAGTCACAGGGGCCTCGATGCGCGCGGCCGAGTCGGACGCATACGCGAGGGGCAGGTGCATCCGATGGCGGAACGTCGTGGGCGCGGTGACGGTGCCGACGCTCGCATACGTCACCGTGAAGGAGCGCTCCTGGTTGGGCATGATGCGCTGGGCCGCGTTGCCCGTCATCCAGGTGAAGCTCGTCGCGTTGCTCGACACCGACCACCCCGTGGGCGCAGCCGGGTTGCCGCCGACGAACGTGAAGAAGTTCACGGCGGGCCGGAGCAGCGTGACTTCGTCGAGCGGGAGCGCCCCCCGGTTTTGCACGGTGTAGACGACGGCCTGGTTGGGCGTGCCTGGCACCAGCACGGACGGACTCACGCGCACGCGATGCGACACGATGCGGCCCTCTCCTGAACGAACCACCTGCGTCGTCGCGGCGCTCCCGTTCAACGTCGCGTCCGCCTGCAGGTCGAAGGCATACGAGGAGAACTCGGTGCCGGAGAGGGTGTACGTCCAGACGAAGTGCGCGGAGACTCCGGGCGCCAGTCGCGTCACGCTGGTGGGGCTGGGGCCCGAGGCCAGGGTCGCCACGGCCGTGCCCACGAGGACGGGAGCCCGGGGCGTCACGTTCAGATAGGACGCGGTGGTGGACGTGTTGGTGACGCTGAGGCGCAGCTTCACTGCTTCGCCCGTGAAGGCCTGGTCATTCTCCACGTCGGCGGAAGCCGCGAGCACGCCCACGTTGACCATGGGGGTGTCCGCCACGGCGGAGGTGAGCGTGCCGTTCGCGTTGGTGGCGCGGACGCTGGCCACCATCGTCCCACCTGTCTGGGTGGTGGCTCGCGCGGAGAGGATGCCCGCGCTTCGGAGCGGAAGGTTCACCATGAAGTTGGCGGGTTGGAGCTCGACGACCTGGAACGAGACACCGCCCGCGCCGGTGCTGGGACCTTCCGCCGTGATGTTGTTCTGCGTCGCCGTCAGGCTGGTCCGGTTCTCGATGACGAGGCGCGCGGTGACGTCGTCGCCCACGGGCAGTACACGCGGCTGGATCTGAGCCCGCGTGGACAGGCCCACGCGACGCCACTCCGCGATGGCGTCGGTCCGGTTCGTGGTGAAGGACAGGTTTCCGCAAGCCTCGAAAGCCGTCAGCGTCGTGAACCGCTGGCCCGTGGCATTGGTCGTCGCGGTCACCTGCGGAATCATCCGAAGCGTGAAGGTCGCCGTCTCGTTCTGCATCAACCCGGCATCCGCCAGCGCGCAGTTGACGGGGAGGTTGTACGTCACCTGTCGCGCCGAGATGAAGTGGTCCACCACCCAACCTGGGGGCGGCGGGCTCTCCAGCAACGTGTAGCCGGTGGGCAGAACGAACGTCACCTGGTTGATGGGGCGGAACTGCGGCGACGTGCTCCGGGTGTTGTTGCGCACCTGGACGCGCAGCTCGGAGGCCTCGTCCATCACCACGGTCGCCTGGGTCTCTCCCGGCTCCGCGAGCGTCGTGAAGACGGCGGCGCGGGTGTTGCTCTGGGCCAGCGCGGCGGCGGGAAGGACGAGCACCGCGACGAGCGCGGCGAGGCGGGCGTTGAGGGGCATCATGGCGGCGGTCCTCACGTCACGGCTCCAGGGTGAAGGCGGCCGTGGTCAGCGGCGCGCCGTCGAGAAAGAAGCGAACCTGCCACGTCCCGCTCATGCCGGAGGTGGCCACCGTCGTCCCGGCCACGGGCAACGAGAAGCGCACGGTGCGAGTCATCTCCGGCTTCGCCTCCACCACGGAGGTGCGCCGCTCATACGGATGGCCAGTGGGCGAGACGAACTCGACCTCCACGCGGCCCTTGCCGTTCACCCCGCTCACCGTCAGGTCCACGTCCACCTGGGACACATCCGACAGGCCGTGGGCGTCCAGCCCCACCACCTCGGCGCGTCCGGAGACAGGCGCGGGCATCGGCTCGCCCTCCGCGACGGCTTCAGGTTCCGGAGGCCGGGCGGCCTCGCTCTCCTCGCCCAGCACGTCCGTCGGCGAGACGGGCTCCACGACGGGCGCTCCCCCGCCGGGTGCATCCGTCCAGTCGAACACCCGGGGCGAGATACCGCCCTCCGTACAGGCCGTCAGCAGCAGCGCCGCCGCCGATACGCCTGCAATGCGCGCTCGCATCACCGTACCTCCTGAAGCTCGTCGACCAGGCCCAGGCGGGCCAGGTCCGAGAGAAACCGCACCGTGTCCGTGAGCACCTGCCCCACGTCCATCGAGAACTCGCGGGCCACGACCTCGGCCACCGAGCGCGCCGAGCGCGTCCCGTCACAGAGCTCCCAGATTCGCACCGCCGTCGCGTTGAGGCCGCGCAGCGTGCGCCCCTCCGCATCCAGCAAGAGATAGTCCGCGCCGAAGCGCTGTCCCTCCGCGCCCACCCGCCGCCGAGGAAGGTGGTCCGCCGGGAAGTCGCTGCTCATGGTCGCCCTCCCCGTCCCAGC